>DATEIF010000760.1:0-10012 GCA_035279205.1 Vineibacter sp. | reverse complement strand
TCTTGCCGGCGGTGTCGGCGGTCCTGACCCGCTCCGGACTGGACGACAGATAGCTCAGCCGCACGGTGTCGCCGATCTTGTACTGGTCGGGTTCGATCCGATCCTCGGTCACCGCCGCCATCGACTTGCCATCGACGACGTAACGAACGCGCGCATAGTAGGCGACACGCCCGCGGCCCTGGTTGACGGACGTGATGCCCGTCATCCGGCCCTCCGTGGCGACACCGCTGGCGGCGAACTCAAGGGCCTGCGCCGTGTCCCAGACGCCGCGGCCGGCCAGCAGGAGGCCCAGCAGGATCACCAGGATCGCCCACACCCGCGGCTGGTTGGCCGCGCCGGTTCCCGATGCCTTCGTCGTGGCCATGGCTCCTCTCAGCGCAGGCGGATGTCGCGGTCGGCCGGCCACTTCAGGCGATAGGCGAGCAGGATCTCCTTCTGCTCGCCCGGCCCGTAGTCGTAGGTCCAGCCCATCACGCCGCGCTTGTCGTCGACGATCTTTTCGGTCGGCGGCGTCGAGCGCGACAGCGTCTCGACCGTGATGGCCGTGTTGTCGGCCACCGGCACGCGGTCCAGCACGGTGATCCGCACTGGGAAATCGTGCAGGTTCTTCACGACCGTCTTGAACTCGCGCAGGTCGCTGCGGCTGGAGCCCAGGAACCCGGGCTCCTCCTCGCGCCGCGCCACCGGCACGCGCGTCACCTTCACGCGGTCGTCAGCCCCGAAGGCGAGCTGAACCTTGTCGCCGGGCGCCACCATGCCCAGCGCCGTGCGGCCGACGAAGATGCCGTCGCGATGGATGGCGACCTGGCCCGGCAGCAGCGGGGCCTCCTCCTCGTTGACGAACGCCGCCTCGAGATAGGCCGTGGGATCGAGCACCGGCACGGTCTTCAGTGACAGCTCCGGCTTGACCACCTTGCTGGAGATGCGGAATGCCTTGGGCGATCCGTCCTGCGGGATGGTCACGCGGCCAGGCACCGCGAACGACGCCTGGAACGCACCGGCGTCGAGCTTCGCTTCCTGCTCAGGGGCCGGCGCCTCTTCCGCCTGCTTGCGCGGCTGTTGATCGGCCGGCGCTGAACTCGGCGCCGGCGCACCGGCCATCGGGGCGCGACGCGCCAACGACGGTGGCTCGGCAAAATCGACGCGCCACGACGCCAGATCGGGCGCGCCGCCGCTGCGCGCCACACGGACCGTCGATACCAGCAGCACCACGTCCGTCCACGGCTCGCCGGTGCGCTGCAAGATCTCGGCGCGCCGCACCAGTTCCAGCGACGGCTTGCGGTCCTTGCCGCCGGTATCGAGACGGGCGTCATAGAGCGGCCGCCACTGCGCGCCGGTGACGCGATAGGTCACGGTCATCGACGCCGTCAGCGCCGCCGGTGCGTCGAGCGCAATGGTAACGTCCAGGCGCGGCGCGCCCGGCGACCGCGGCTGCGGCCGGGCACGCTCCAGCGCTGCGATCTCCTCGTCGAGGCCGCGCAGCTCGACCGTGAGCAGGCGCAGATCCTCGTTGGCCTTGGCCAGCGCCGTGCCGACGGCGTCCCACGCGCCGGGCCACTGCGCCACGTCGAGCGGCTTGGCCTCCGGCGACAGCTTCTCCGGTCCGGCCTCGGCGTAACGCCGGATCATGGCCCGGCGACGGTCGGTCGCCTCGAACCGCGCGGCGGCCGCATCGCGCCGGTCGCGCAGGGCGCGCAGCTTTTCCTCCAGCGCCGCATCGATCACCGGCCGCGGATCGCCGGGCACGCTGCGGATTTCAACCGAGCCGATGGTGAACGCGGTCGACCCTTCGCCCGCGACCCGGATCGAGGCCGGGTCGATCGACGCCGGCAGGCCCTTGAGCACCACGGTCGAGGCGCCGGCCGGCAGGGTGACGTTGGCGCGTCGGGTGACGCTGGCACCATCGGGGTACACGGTCACCGTATCGACCCGCGAAGCCGCTTCGATGTCGGCAGCAAGGGCGGGGAAGGCAGCGAAGGCGATGATGGCGGCGAGGATCAAGGCACGCATGACGGGCTTCTCGTTAGGCCAATGAGGCGGGTTGGTCTTGGACTGGAACGCACTGCGTGGGCTGGCGGCGAACCGGTGACGCTATCAGGCGTCCGCCTGCTCGAGGTCGCGCAGACGTGCCCGCGCGCCGGACGGCGTATCGCCGAAGCGGCGGCGGAAGCTGCGGTTAAAGTACGACAAATCGGCGAAGCCGGCCTCGCCGGCGATGTCGGTGATCCGTAGATGGCTGCGGCGCCGATCACGCAGCAGCCCCAAGGCCCGTTCCAGCCGACGGTTCAGGACGTGCCGCGAGAACGTCTGCCCGGTCTCCTCCAGCAGCACGTGGATATAGCGCGGCGTCACACCCAGTCGCGACGCCAGCGACGCGGCACTCAGGCCGGGATTGCCGCTGCAGGTCTCGATGGCGCGCAGCAGGGCGTCGAGGCGGGCGGCCCGCAGACCGCGGCGTTCGCCGACCGTTCGTGCCGCATCGCCGGCGCGCATCGAATCACCGACGCGCAACGCCAGTGCGATCAGGTCGATCATGTGTCCACCGATGATCGTGCGGTCGCTGCTGGTCGGCGCCGACCCGTAGAAAGTGCCCAGGTATCCTGCCAGCAGGCGCCGCGCGAGGCTGTTCCCGTCCAGCCGCGTGCCGCCCCAGCGCCGCCGGCCCGGCCGCAGGCTGGCGAGGTTGGCCCGCGCGGTTCGGATGGCCCAATAGCGGGTCGTCGTCTCCATATGCAGGCCGCCGATCTCGGCGCTGTCGCAGATGACCCCGTCACCCGGCCCGATCCGATGATGGCCCTCGCCTTGCGTCGAGCGCATGCTGCCTTCCAGGCACACGACGGCGAACAGATCATCGCTGCCATCGCGCATGAGCGCGGGCGTGCGCACATAGGTCGCCGTCGTCGTGGCAACCCGCGTGATGTCGACGGGGCCGGCATCGCACGCCTCGATCACGGCGTCGAACGGCAGGTCCTTGCGCTTGACGGCATCGAGGGCCACTTGGCGACGAATGATCTCCTCGCAGAAGGCGGCAAAGCGATCACGCGGCGGCAGGGCGCCGGTGCTGAAATGCTGCCAGCCCGGTCTGTCATCGGGCAGGAGAACGGCCGGTGGCTGCGATGGCTGACCGCGACACTCCATCGTAGGGGTTCATCCTGCATGGCACTGAAAATGGGCGAGTGATCACTATATGATGGCGATGCCCGAGGGTCACGCTTAATCTTCTGATCGAACCCATAAGGATTTCTTTGGACGTGCCACGGCGTGATCACGCCAGATGGCCCATCGGCAGCGCCGTGCCCTGCTTGACCGGCCGCAGCGCGAAGGACGAGCGGATCTGGCCGACGCCGGCGATGCGGGTGAAATCCATCACGAAGCGTTCGTAGGCCTCGAGGTCGGGCACCACGACCCGCAGCAGGTAGTCGCTGTCGCCGGTCATCAGGTAGCACTCCATCACCTCGGGCCGCTGCTGCACGGCCTTCTCGAAGCGCTGCAGCGCGCTCTGGACCTGGGTCGTGAGCGACACGCTCATGAACACGCTGACCGGCAGCCCTACGGCCTTGGCATCGAGCAGCGCGACATAGCCCTTGATGATGCCGGTCTCCTCCAGCGTCTTCACCCGCCGCCAGCAGGGCGATGCCGACAGGCCGACCTTTTCCGCCAGGTCGGCATTGCTCAGCCGGCCGTCACGCTGCAAGCTTTCCAGGATATGGCGGTCGATGCCGTCGAGTGCGGAAACGGGGTTGGCCATTGCTCGATCCGTTGTGTTGGAAGAAGGATCTTCCAATTTGAAATATTGTTCGGGTCGAAACGCAAGGACTTGCCCAGGCGTTCCCGCGTAGTTTCCGGTCTTCGGCCGCCCGGAGAAGCGCCATGCCTGATACGTCCCCTGCCCTGCTTGCCGCGACGGCGCCCGCCGCCGAGTCCCAGCGCGCGCGCCGGCTGCGGCTATTGCGGGCGCTGGAGCGCAAGGTGCTGTGGCTGTCGGCGTGGACCATCCATCACGCCAACCACATCCGGCCCAACCGCGACGGGCTGAAGGTCGGCGGCCACCAGGCGAGCTGCGCCTCGCTCGCCACCATCATGACGGCGCTGTATTTCGCCGTGCTGCGGCCGGAGGATCGCGTGGCGGTGAAACCGCACGCCTCGCCGGTGTTCCACGCCATCCAGTACCTGTTCGGCCAACAGACGCGCGAGCGGCTGGAGCGCTTCCGGGCGCTGGGTGGCGCGCAGTCCTATCCCTCGCGCACCAAGGACGCCGACGACGTCGACTTCTCGACCGGCTCGGTGGGGCTGGGCGTGGCGATGACCTTGTTCTCGTCGCTGGTGCAGGACTACGTGCGGCTGAAGAAGCTGGCGCCGGAACGGCCGGTCGGGCGCATGGTGGCGCTGGTCGGCGACGCCGAGCTCGACGAGGGCAACGTCTTCGAGGCGCTGCTCGAAGGCTGGAAGCACGACGTGCGGAACCTGTGGTGGGTGATCGACTACAACCGCCAGAGCCTGGATTCCGTCGTCAACGACCGCCTGTTCGGCCGCGTCGCCGAGATGTTCGAGCTGGTCGGCTGGCGCGTGGTGACGCTGAAATACGGCAAGATGCTGGAAGCCGCCTTCGCCCAGCCCGACGGCGCGCACCTGCGGCAGTGGATCGACGATTGCCCCAACTCGCTCTACTCGGCGCTGGTCTACAAGGGCGGCGCCGCCTGGCGCGAGGCGCTCACGCGCGATCTCAATCAGTATCCCGGCGTGCGGCGCATCCTCGAGACACACGACGATGCATGCCTGCATGCGCTGATGACCAACCTCGCCGGGCTCGACCTGCAGGCCGTCCTCGATGCCTTCGAGCAGGTGACCGATGATCGGCCGACCTGCTTCATCGCCTACACCATCAAGGGGCGCGACCTGCCGTTCGCCGGCCACAAGGACAACCACGCCGGCCTGATGAACGTCGAGCAGATGGCGCAGTGGCAGCAGCAGATGGGCGTCCCGGCGGGTGCCGAGTGGGACCGCTTCGCCGGCCTCGCCGACGATCCGCGCGACCTGCAGGCCTTCATCGATGCCGCGCCGTTCCATGCCCAGGGCACGCGGCGGCTGACGGCCCCCACGGTGCCGGTGCCAGCAGCGTTTCCGGTGCCCAAGGACCGCCGCACCAGCACGCAGGCAGGCTTCGGCCGCATCCTCGACGAGATCGCCGCGTCGGGCGGACCGCTGGCCGAGCGCATCGTCACCACCTCGCCTGACGTCACGGTGTCGACCAACCTCGGCGGCTGGGTGAACCGCAAAGGCCTGTTCGCCCACACCAAGGCCGAGGACGTGTTCCGCGAGCTGAAGGTGGTGTCGGCGCAGCGCTGGAGCCTCGACCCGTCCGGCCAGCACATCGAGCTCGGCATCGCCGAGAACAACCTTTTCATCCAGCTTGGCGCGCTGGGCCTGGCGCATGAATTGTTTGGCGCCCGCCTGCTGCCGATCGGCACGCTCTACGATCCCTTCATCGCGCGCGGCCTCGATGCGCTGAACTACGCCTGCTACCAGGACGCCCGCTTCATCGTCGTGGCGACGCCCTCGGGCGTGACCCTGGCGCCCGAGGGTGGCGCCCACCAGTCGGTGTCGGCGCCGCTGATCGGCATGGGGCAGCCCGGCCTGCTGAGCTACGAGCCGGCCTATGTCGACGAGCTGTCGGCGATCCTGCGCTTTGGCCTGGAATACCTGCAGCAGCCCGGCGGCAGTTCGCTCTACCTGCGGCTCTCGACACGGCCGGTCGACCAGCCGGCGCGCGAGCTTACGCCTGATCTGGCGCAAGCCGTCGTCGATGGCGGCTACTGGCTGCGCGCGCCGGCACCGGGCGCCGAGATCGCCATCGTCGCCATGGGCGCCGTGACGCCCGAGGCGCTGGCCGCCTGGGACAGCGTCAACCGCGATTTCGCCGGCGCCGGCCTGCTGGTGATCACCTCGGCTGACCGCCTGCACCGCGACTGGATCAAGAGCCGCCGCACCCGGCGTGCCGCCACCAGCCGCACGGCGGCGGACGGGCTCAGCCCGGTCGAGCGCCTGCTGGCCCCGCTGGGACGCAATGCCCGGCTGATCACCGTGCTGGACGGCCATCCGCTCACCCTGTCCTGGCTGGGCGGGGTCGGCCCGCACCGCACGGTGCCGCTGGGCATCGAAGGCTTCGGCCAGTCGGGCGATATCCCCGATCTCTATCGTGCCCTGCGCCTGGATTCGGCGGCCATCATCGACGCCGTCGCCCAGGCCGTGACCGAGAGCTGGTAGCTTCGGCGCTTGACATCGCCCCCGCTCCCTTGCGCACTATCGCCGCACGAAGGAGATCAGGGGCATGGCGAAGGGCTGGACGGTCGAGATCATCACCAAGGGGCGCCCCGGCAGCCTGCCGGTGCGCTCGCTCTATGCCATCGCCATCGACAATCCCGACAAGGCGCTGGCCGAGGTGAAGAAGCGCATCAATATCGGCGACCACCAGGAAGCGGTGCTGGGCGACTGGCTGTCGGACGAGAACGTCGACGAGCACGGCCTGCGCATCGACGAGATGAAGATCATCAAGACATACACGTAGTCGGGCAGCGACGCGCCTGGGAGCGCGGGCGTCCCGCCCGCATCAAGGCTTCGCTATCGCCTGACATGAGCGGGCCGGAGGCCCGCGCTCCCAGGATTACGTCACCAGTTCGCCGCGGAACGCCCAGCGGGTCATGCGCTTTTCGACCAGGGCGCAGACGGCGTACATGATCACGCCCATCACCGCGATGGCGAACAGGCCGGCGAAGGTGGTGGGCGCATCGTTGCGCGCGCCGGCCGATAGCATCAGGAAGCCGATGCCGCGATTGCCGCCCACCGTCTCGGAGATCACCGAGCCGATGAAAGCCAAGGTAATCGCCACCTTGAGGCTGGCGAACAGGTAGGGCATGGCGCGCGGGATGCCGACCTTGGTCAGGATCTCGGTGCGCGTGGCGCCCAGGCTGCGCAGCACGTCGCGCATCTCGGGCTCGATGGTGGCAAGCCCGGTGGCGACATTCACCACGATGGGAAAGAAGCTGATGACGAAGGCGGTGACCACTGCCGGCGTGGCCCCGACGCCGACCCAGATCATCAGGATCGGCACCAGCGCCACCTTGGGAACGGCGTTGAAAGCGATCAGCAGCGGATAGAGCCCGGCATACACGAAGGGCGAGGCGCCGATCGCCAGCCCCAGCACCAGCCCGCCGGCGATCGCCAGCAGGAAGCCGACCACTGTCGTCCACAGCGTGTCGCCGCAGAACGCCAGCAGGATATCCCAGCGCTGCACCATCACGGCGAAGATCCGGCTGGGCCGCGGCAGGATGATCTCGGCGACATCGAAGGCGACGACCGCCGCTTCCCATATGATGAGCAGCACCGCCATCGCCAGCCACGGCATGGCGATGCGCAGGATGCGCTCGGTGCCGGGGGTCATGGGTGGTTCCGATAGAGCGTGAGGCCCCCCACCCTTCGAGACGCGCCCTGCGGGCGCTCCTCAGGGTGAGGTGAGTTTGTTGATGCAGCACGCAACCTCATGCTGAAGAGGCTCGCGCAGCGAGCCGTCTCGAAGCATGGGCTGCGAGTCTCCCTCTGCGATCCCATCACGCGTGCTCCTGGTGGATGCGCTCGCGCAGCTCGTGCACGATGTCGACGAAGTGCGGCTCGAACGTCGTCTCCAGGGTGCGCGGGCGGGGGATGTCGATGCGCTTGGTCATCACCATGCGGCCAGGCCGGCGGCTCATCACATAGACCGTGTCGGCGAGATAGACCGCCTCGCGCAGATCGTGCGTCACCAGTACCGCGGTGAAGCGGCGCTCCAGCCACAGCTGCTGCATGATGCCCCACAGCTCCTCGCGCGTGAACGCATCGAGCGCGCCAAACGGCTCGTCGAGCATCATGATCTCGGGCTCGTGGATCAGCGCCCGGCACAGGTTCGAGCGCTGCTGCATGCCGCCCGACAGCTGCCAGGGATACTTGTCGCCGAAGCCGCCCAGCCCTACCGATGCCAACAGGCGGTCGGCCTTGGCGGCGTACTCCGTCCGCTTGCGCCGGAACTGCCGCTTGTGCGGCTCGACGATCTCCAGCGGCAGCAGGATGTTGTCGCGTGTCGTGCGCCAGGGCATCAGGGTGGCGTTCTGGAACGCCATGCCGACACCCTTGATCGGCCGCACCACCTTCTCGCCGCGGACATGGACCTCGCCCGCGGTCGGCGGCAGCAGGCCGGTCACCAGCTTCATCAGGGTCGACTTGCCGCAGCCGGACGGGCCGACCACGGCGATGAACTCGCCCTTGGCGATGCTGAGCGTGGCGTCGGCCAGCGCCAGCGTCTCCTCCTTGCCCACGCGATAGGCAAGCGACACCTGGCGCAGATCGACGAGAGCGTCCGTCGGCACGATAGCGACTACGGTTCGGGCAAGCCTACTTCGTCACCATGCGATCGGCCTTGGGCGGCAGGAACTTGTTGGTGAAGACCTTGGCCGGGTCCGGCGCCGCCGGCAGGCCGAACGCCTCGGCGACATCCACCACGGCGCGCGCGAAGCGGGCCGGATCGACGTCGCCCATGCCGTTGGCCTTGACGAACGGCGTCAGCACGTTGGTATCGAGCGACAGCGCCAGGCGACGGGTCTCCAGCGCATCGTCGATCAGCGGATCGCGCTTCTTGGCCGCGGCGATGCCGATCTTGGGATCGGCGATGACCTCTTTCCAGGCCTTGATCGTGGCCTTGAGGAAGCCGGTCACGGCCTTGGGGTTGTTCATCATCTCGGGCGACACGATGATGCCGTTGCCGTAGACGTCCATGCCGAAATCGACATAGCGCATCACCACGAGGTCCTCGAGCTTGACGCCGCGCGCCTCGAGGTCGAGCACCGACGAGAAGTAGTGGCCGGAGATGAAGTCGACCGAGCCCTGCACCAGGCTCTGCTCACGCAGCTGCGGCGTCAGGTTGACATGCTCGGTCTTGCCGATGCCGTTCTTCTTGGCGAACGCCGGGAACAGGCGGAACGAGGCGTCGAACACCGGCGCGCCCAGCTTCTTGCCGGTCAGGTCCTTGGGCCCCTTGATGCCGCTCTTCTTCAGCGCATAGACGCCGAAGGGCGGAAAGTCGTAGCCCATGAAAACGCAGAGGATTTCCTTGCCGGGATTCTTGGCGTTGTACTCGATCAGCGAATTCACGTCGGCGAAGCCGATCTGGTAGGCGCCGGTGGCGACGCGCTGCACGGCGCCGGCCGAGCCCTGGCCGGGGTCCATGGTGACGTCGAGCCCTTCGGCCTTGTAGTAGCCCTTCTCCAGCGCCACCAGGAACGGCGAAGTCGGGCCCTGGAACACCCAGTCCAGCGTGAACTTGACGGCGGTCTGCGCCTGCGCCGGCAGCGCCAGCCCGGCGGCCAGCAGGGCGCCCAAGGCGGCGCGCCGCGTGGTCGAAGTGATGCTCATCGTCGACGATCTCCCGCGAAAGTCCCCAGCTCCGACGCTTGCCCCTTGTGCGTTCTGATGCGGCGCCGTTGCGGCCAAACTAGCCGCCTCCCGACGGTCATGCAAACATGCTGCCAATGCCCCCGGCGAAGACCTGTGCACAAGGCGGCCTCATGACGACGACGGACCCGAACACACTGGATCACACCACCTTCCTGGCGCGTGTCGGACCGGTGTTCGAACATTCCCCCTGGATTGCCGAGCGCGCCTGGGCGGCCCGGCCGTTCGATGGCGTCGCGGGGCTTCACCGCGCGATGATGCAGGCGGTCGCGGCGGCATCCGCCGATGAGCAGCTGGCGCTGCTGCGCGCCCATCCCGATCTTGCCGGCAAGGCGGCGCGCGCGCGAACCATGACGGCGGACTCGACCCAGGAGCAGGCCGGTGTCGGCCTCGATCGCCTGAGCGAGGCCGAGTACGTGCGGTTCGATCGCTTGAACACCGCCTACCGTGACACGTTCGGCTTCCCCTTCATCGTCGCGGTCAAGCGCCACACCAAGGAATCGATCCTGGCCGCCTACGAAACGCGGCTGAAGAA
>DATEIF010000759.1:0-18504 GCA_035279205.1 Vineibacter sp. | reverse complement strand
GGCGAGTGACGCATCGCTTCATGGTGAGCTTGTCGAACCATGAAGGCACAGCTGCGTCGCGAAATTCCTCGCTGCGGTTGTCCCGGCGGCGGGCTACACTTGCCGGCAAGAGTGTCGATCATCCGGGAGGATAGTCATGGCCGCGACCTCACGTTCGGTCGTCGATACGACCAAGCGCGCCAAGTACAGCGAAGCCGAATGGCAGATGCGGTTGGACCTCGCCGCCGCCTATCGCCTGATCCGCCACTTCGGGTGGGACGATCTGATCTACAACCACGTTACCGCGCGGATCCCCGATCAGGACGATCGCTACCTGATCAATCCTTACGGCCACAACTACCACGAGATCACCGCCTCGAACCTGGTGCGCATCGACATCAAGGGCAACCTCTGCGAGGACACGCCCTACGAGATCAATCCGGCCGGCTACGTGATCCATTCGGCCGTGCACGAGGCGCGCGAGGACGTCGTGTGCGTCCTGCACGTCCACAGCCATTACGCCACCCTGGTCTCGACCCTGGAAAGCGGCTTCATGGCGCTGACCCAGGCCGGCTTCCAGTTCTATAATCGCGTTGCCTATCACGATTATGAGGGCTTCGCGCTCGACCTTGAGGAGCGCCGTCGCCTGGTGGCTGACCTGGGGGAGCGCAACGTCATGGTGTTGCGCAATCATGGTGTGCTGACCACGGGCCGCAGCGTCGCCGAAGCGTTCCGCCGCCTGTACTATTTCGAGCAGGCGTGTCGCACGCAGGTCGATGCCATGGCTGCCGGCAAGGTGAGCCAGCCGTCCGGTCAGGTCATGGAGCACACGGCGCGGCAATGGGAAGGCGGCGCCGCCGGGATCGGCGGCGGCACGACCACCCGCGAATGGCCGGCGCTGCTGCGGCTGCTGGATGAAAAGGATCCGAGCTGGCGGACATAAGCCGGCCGAGGAGATCAACATGCCGACATTGCTGATCACGGGCGCCAACCGCGGGCTTGGCCTCGAATTCGTGAAACACTACGCCGGGGCGGGCTGGCGCGTGCATGCCTGCGCTCGTCAACCCGAGGCGCCGGCGCTGAAAGCGATCAAAGGCGACGTGCGCACCTACAAGCTCGATGCGACGGACTGGGCCGGCATCGCTACCCTGGCCAAGGCGCTGCAGGGTGAAGCGATCGACATGCTGCTGGCCAACGCCGGCGTCTCGGGACAGGACGCTGGCACCCTCGGCGCGATCGAGCCCGGCGTGTGGACGCAGACGTTTCTGACCAACGCTTTGGCGCCGGTGAAACTGGCGGAAGCCTTCGTCGAGCATGTCGCGGCGTCCGAGCTGCGGCTGATGATCGCCGTCAGCAGCCGCCTGGGCAGCATCTCGCTGAACGATGGCGGCGGGCGCTATGCCTACAACGCCAGTAAGTCGGCGCTGAACATGGGCTGGAAGAGCCTGTCGATCGACCTCAAGGGGCGCGGCGTCACCTGCGTTGTGCTGCATCCCGGCTGGGTGTCAACCGACATGGGTGGTGCCCAGGCACCTGTCACGCCGCCGCAGTCGATCGCCGGCATGACCAAGGTCATCGCGGGCGTGAAGGCCAGCGACTCCGGCAAGTTCTTCAACTTCGACGGCGCGCCGCTGACCTATTGAGGAGCTTCCTGGTGAGCTTGTCGAACCGTGAAGCGGTTCGCGCTGGCGGTCGTGCGAGCGTCTTCAGGGCTCGACAGGCTCACCAGGAAGACTTTTACCTGCCGGCGCAGGCGTCGAAGACGGCGTTGAAGCGGCGCACGGCTTCGGTCGGGCCGTCAGGGTGGCCCCAGACGCCGTTGGCAACAGCCAGGAAATCGGTGCCGGCCTCGACCAGCGGCCGGCAGTTGTCGGCCGTGATGCCGCCGATGGCGACGGACGGCACGGTCATGAGCTCGCTCCACCAAGCGAGGATATCGACGGGCGCCGGCGTGGTGGCGTCCTTGGTCTGCGACGGGAAGAAGGCGCCGAACGCGACATAATCGGCGCCGGCTTCGGCAGCCTCCATCGCCAGGTGGCGTGAGGCATGGCAGGTCACGCCGACGATGCGGTCCGGTCCCAGCAGGCGGCGCGCCTCGGCATAGGGCGTGTCCTCCTGGCCGACATGCACGCCATCACAATCGAGCTTCAAGGCCAGGTCGGGCCGGTCGTTCATGACGAACGCCACACCGCGCTGCTGGCAGACCGGCCGCAGGACATCGGCGGTGCGGGCGACGATGTCGTCGCCCACGTCCTTGAGACGTAGTTGCAGCACGGCCACGTCGCCGCCGTCGAGCGCGGCGCGCAGGTCGTTGGCGAACAGTGCCGGATGCTCGATCGTCGGTGGCGTGATGAGATAGAGGCGGCAGCGGGCCGGGCCTTCGGTTGACATGATGGAAGGCCCGCGCCCTGTCTGGTTCGTTACATCTTGCCTTGATAGATCGCGATGATCTTATCGAGCATGTCGAGCGCTTCGTCGCGCGGGCGCTGGAAGGTGTTGCGGCCGATGATCGAGCCGTTGGCGCCGCCGTCGCGCAGGCCGCGGATCTCGTTGTACAGCCCGTCGAGATCCTTCGCTTCGCCGCCCGAGAACACCACGATGCGACGGCCGTTGAAGGCCGACTGCATGACATGCGCGATGCGCTTGGCCAGCGTCGAGATGTCGATCTTCTGCTTCTCGTAGACCGCCTTGGCCTCGGGCTGCCACAGCACGTCCGTCGGCGGCTTCACCTTGATGATGTGGGCGCCGAGCAGGGCGGCCATGTGGGCGGCATAGGCGCACACGTCCATCGCCGTCTCGCCCGCCTTGTCGAGCTTGCCGCCGCGCGGATACGACCAGACGACGACGGCCAGTCCGTAGGACTTGGCCTCGTACGCCATCTCGCGGATCTCCTCCATCATCGCGTACTGGTCTTCCGAGCCGGGATAGATCGTGAAGCCGATGGCCGCGCAACCGATGCGCAGCGCATCCTTCACCGAGGCGGTGACCGCCTGGTCCTTGTTGGTCGACAGGCTGTTGGCGCTGTTGACCTTGAGGATGGTGGGGATGGCACCGGCGAAGGTATCGGCGCCGGCCTCGAGCGGGCCCAGCGGCGCGGCATAGGCATTGAGGCCGGCGTCGACCGCGAGCTGGTAGTGGTAGTGCGGATCGTAGGCATCGGGGTTGGGCGCGAACGAGCGCGCCGGGCCATGCTCGAAGCCCTGATCGACCGGCAGGATCACCATCTTGCCGCTGCCGCCCAGCTTGCCGTGCATGAGGATGCGGGCGAGGTTGCCCTTGGTGCCGGGATTGTCGCTTTCGTAGTTGTCGAGGATCTTCTTGACCGTCCGGGTGATCTTCACGGTGGCACTCCTTGGATCGTTATGCGAAAGCCCACCGGGGGCCGGGTGGACGTCACGGCACGCGAAAAATGCGGCGTTTTCTTAGCGACCGATGACCTTTTTGTCCATCGGGTGAGGGCCTGCGGGCCTCACTCATTGAGGCCTTTGCCCGGGTAGGGGTGTGTGACCATCCAGTGGCGCGCGATATCGATCCGGCGCGTGACCCAGACGTCCTTGTGGCGCATGACGTGGTCGAGCAGCCGCTGCAGCCCGGCGGCGCGCGCGGGATGGCCGATCAGCCGCATATGCAGGCCGACCGACATCATCTTGGGATGCTGTGCGCCTTCGGCGTAGAGCATGTCGAAAGCGTCGCGCACGAAGGAGAACCATTGGTCTGATGTACCCATCCAGCCGGCATACTTGCCGTCGTTGGTGGTGAGCGAGTAGGGCACGACCAGGTGCGCCTTGCCGTCGACCGTCTGCCAGAAGGGCAACTCGTCGGCATATGAATCGGAATCGTAGAGGAAGCCACCTTCCTCCGCGAGGAGGCGGCGTGTGTTGACGCTGGGTCCATAGCGGCAATACCAGCCCAGCGGCCGCTCGCCGACGGTCTTCTGCAACGATGCGATGGCTTTCTGGATGTGCTCGCGCTCCTCGGCCTCCGTCAGATCGAAATGCTGGATCCAGCGCCAGCCGTGGCAGCACACGTCGAAGCCCGCGTCGCGGATGGCCTGCGCCGCCGGCGGATTGCGCTCCAGCGCCAGCGCACATCCGAATACCGTGAGCGGCAGGCTGCGTTCCTGGAACAGCCGCATCAGGCGCCAGAATCCGACGCGGCTGCCGTATTCGAACATGCCTTCACCGGCGAGGTCGCGGCCGATCTTCACGTCAGGCGGGCGGCCCCATGCCTCGGTGAGCGCCGTCTCCGTGCGACCCTCGCCGTCCTGCATCGAGGGTTCGGAACCTTCCTCGTAGTTCATCACGAAGTTGATCGCGAGCCGCGCGCCGCCCGGCCATTTCGGATCCGGTGGGTGAGCGCCGTAACCGACAAAATCGCGCTGGGGCTGCCAAGCCATGCGGGAATCCTCAACCGGGTGCGTCGACTGCGAACGGTGTCACCGGCACGAACTCCTCGTCGCCGGTGGTGCCGTCGCGCCACATGAAAACAGCGAACTGGGCCGGGCGGTCGAGCACGGTCAGACCGTGATGCCACGTGTTCGCGCGGTAGGTGACACCCTGCCAGCCGGTCGCCACGAACGCTTCGGCCTTGCTGACATCGGGACCACCGGCGGCCGCATGCGGGCAGACGATGATCACCCACCGTGACGCATCGATCGGCACGAAGGTCTGCGATGAGAATTCGTGACGCTCCAGCATGCTGACATCAAGCGGCAATCCGCTGATGGGGGCGCGATGTGCCACCGACAGGCTGGGCCGTGCGTCGGCGCGCGCGTTGCCCAGCCCGCCCTCGAAGTAGGTACGTCCCGGTTCGGCCGGCGCGATCAGCACATCGCCGTAGGGCGCGAACGCCTCCGCCGTCAGTGCCTTGACGATCAATCGCATGCTGCTCTCCTAGACCGGCGCCGCAGCCAACAGCAGGCGGCAGGCGCGCAACGGGTCCTTCTCATGGATGAGATCGAGCGCCGCCTGCGGCCGTTGCAGCAAGTCGGCGCCATGCTTGGCAACGATGTCGACCAGGCGGGTGCGGGCGGCATCGTTGCCGTCGAAGATCAGATGCTTCAGACCGACGCGCAAGGCTGCCATGACATGCCCGGGAGCCCCGTCGCAGTCGACGATCAACTCGGCCGTGACATCGGCGAACAGCTCCTGGCGGCGCTTGTCGATGGCGGCCCAGAACCCGACGCCGCCCGTGTAGGTGCTTGCCGGCGGCGCCAGTAGCGTGACGGCCCGCGATGTTTCACGTGCTGCCGTCAGTGCCGCAGCGACATGCTTCCAACCATGCACGCGCACGACGATCGCATCGCGCCGCAGGGGCGTCGCGGTACGGCGATGGCGGGCCAGAGCGATGACGTTGTCGTTCAACGGGCCGGGCTCGTGCTGGAACCTTGATGGGACCAGCATGGCGCAACCACGCCCGGCAGAGAAGCGGATTGGCAGCCCAGAATGAAGAAGGCCCCGCCAGCGGCGGGGCCTTCGGATCACTCCGCGGAAACTGGAAGTTCAGCCCAGCTTGCCCATCGCGACGGCGGTGTCGCTCATGCGGTTGGAGAAGCCCCACTCGTTGTCGTACCAGCTCATGACGCGCACCAGCGTGCCGTCCATCACCTTGGTCTGGTCCATGTGGAAGATGGACGAGTGCGGATCGTGGTTGAAGTCCATCGAGACGTTCGGGCTGTCGGTGAAGCCCAGAATGCCCTTGAGCTTGTTGCCGGCCGCGCGCCGAATAGCGTCGTTGACCTCTTCCTTGGTCGTCTTCTTCTTGGCGACGATCTTGAGGTCGATCACCGAGACGTTGGGCGTCGGCACACGGATCGAGACGCCGTCGAGCTTGCCGCTGAGCTCCGGCAGCACCAGGCCGATGGCCTTGGCGGCGCCCGTCGAGGTCGGGATCATCGACAGCGCCGCGGCGCGGCCGCGATAGAGATCCTTGTGCAGGGTGTCGAGCGTCGGCTGATCGCCCGTGTAGGCGTGCACCGTGGTCATGAAGCCCTTGTCGATGCCAACCACGTCGTTCAACACCTGCGCCACCGGCGCCAGGCAGTTGGTCGTGCACGAGCCGTTGGAGACGACAACGTGCTCCTTGGCGAGCTTGTCATGGTTGACGCCGTAGACGACCGTGAGGTCGGCATTGTCGGCCGGCGCCGAGACCAGCACGCGCTTGGCGCCGGCGGCCAGATGCGCCGAAGCCTTGTCCTTGCTGGTGAAGATGCCGGTGCACTCCAGCGCCACGTCGACGCCCATCGCCTTGTGCGGCAGCTTGGACGGGTCGCGCTCGGCGGTGACCTTGATCTTGCCGCGGCCGGCATCGATCGTGTCGCCGTCGACTTTCACCTCATGCGGAAAGCGGCCGTGCACCGAGTCGAAGCGCAGCAGGTGCGCGTTGGTCTCGACCGGGCCGAGATCGTTGATGGCCACGACCTCGATATCCTTGCGGCCGGACTCGATGATGGCGCGCAGCACGTTGCGGCCGATGCGGCCAAATCCGTTGATGGCAACTCGAACAGCCATGGTTCATCACCCTCCAATCTTGTTGCGGATCGTATCGCCCAGCCCTGCCGCGCGACTACGCCATTCTTGTGACCATTGTCTTCGCCGCCGCGGCAATTGCGTCTGATGTGATGCCGAAGTGCTTGTAAAGCTCCTGGTATTTGCCCGAAGCGCCGAAGCCGGACATGCCGACGAAGGCGCCGTCCGTGCCCAGCCAGCGCTCCCAGCCGAAGCCGCTGGCCGCTTCGCAGGCCACCCGTACCGTGCCTGTGGGGCCGAGCACCTCGGTCCGATAGGTATCGGCCTGTTGCGCGAAGAGTTCCCACGACGGCATCGACACCACGGCGGCGGCAATGCCGTCCTTGGCAAGCGTGTCGCGCGCGGCCAGCGCCAGGTGCACTTCCGAGCCGGTGGCGATCAGTCGCACTTTGTCCGATGCGGCGCCGGCCAGAATGTAGGCACCCTTGGCCGAGCGGTTCTCGGCATCCGCGCCACGGAGGGTCGGCAGGTTCTGCCGCGTGAGTGCCAGCACGCTGGGGTGGTCCTGCGTACGCAGCGCCAGTTCCCAGCATTCGGCGGTTTCGATGACGTCGGCCGGACGAAATACGTGCAGGTTGGGAATCGCGCGCAGGGCAGCCAGTTGCTCGACCGGTTGATGCGTCGGTCCGTCTTCGCCCAGGCCGATCGAATCGTGCGTCATGACGTAGACGACGCGCTGATGCATCAGCGCCGACAGGCGAATCGAGGGCCGGCAGTAGTCGGTGAAAACCAGGAACGTGCCGCCATACGGAATGACGCCGCCGTGCAGCGCCATGCCGTTCATCGCGGCGGCCATCGCGTGCTCGCGGATGCCATAGTAGACGTAGCGCCCGTCGTAGCTGCCGCGCTTGATCGGTCCCGTGGTTGCGGTCTTGGTGTTGTTCGAACCGGTGAGGTCGGCCGAGCCGCCGATGGTTTCCGGCACCACGGGGTTGATCGCCTCGAGCACTTCCTGGCTCGACTTGCGCGTGGCCCATGACGGCTTGTCCGTCGCGACCTTGGCCTTGAAGGCCGTGAGCGCCGCCGTCAGCGCTTCGGGCAACGCACCGGACTGCCGGCGATTCCATTCCTGCCTGTCGGCGTCGGGCAGCGCTGCGACCTGCTTCTCCCACGCCGTGCGCTGCGCCGTGCCGCGGGCGCCGGCAGCACGCCACGCCGACAGGATCGCCGCGGGCACATCGAATGGTGCATGCGGCCAGCCCAGCTTGGCGCGGGCGCCGGCCACTTCGTCCTTGCCCAGCGGCGAGCCGTGCGTTGCCGCCGTTCCAGCCTTGGTTGGCGCGCCGAAGCCGATGGTCGTGCGGCAGGCAATCAGTGATGGACGGTCGATGACGGTGCGCGCGTGACGAAGCGCGGCTTCGATTTCCGCGGGATCGTGGCCATCGACACGCGAGACGTGCCAGTTCGCCGCCGCGAACCGCATCAGATGGTCTTCCGACGTCGAGAGCGACGTTGGTCCATCGATCGATATGCCGTTGTCGTCGAACAGCACGATCAGCCGGCCCAGACCGAGGTGGCCAGCGAGCGTGATGGCTTCCTGGCCCACGCCCTCCATCAGGCAGCCGTCGCCGGCGATGGCGTAGGTGTAGTGATCGACGACGCCATCACCGAAACGCGCCGCCAGGATGCGCTCGGCGAGAGCCATGCCGACGGCATTGCCCAACCCCTGGCCGAGCGGTCCGGTCGTCGTTTCGATGCCGCTGGCATGCCCGTATTCCGGGTGGCCGGCGGTCTTTGAACCGACTTGGCGGAAGCGCTTGATCTCATCCAGCGTCATGTCCTGATAGCCGGTGAGGTAGAGCAGCCCGTACAGCAGCATCGAGCCATGGCCGGCCGACAGCACGAAGCGATCGCGGTCCGGCCAGCGCGGCGCAGACGCGTCGAACTTCAGAAATTTGGTGAACAGCACCGTGGCCACGTCGGCCATGCCCATCGGCATGCCGGGGTGACCAGAATCGGCCTGCTGGACAGCGTCCATGGCAAGCGCCCGGATCGCGTTGGCCATGTCGTTATGGGAAACGGACAGCGCGTCCGCCGTGGGGGCGGGGGCGGTCATCTTGGGCATCGGACCCCTGATCGGGTAAACATGCCGGCGCAGCTATACCGCCCGGGCCTTGGCAGGCGGCGGCAAAATGCCGGCCGTACCGCGCGGCGTCAATCCGCCTTTGCCGTGACCGAGCTCTGCGCGCTGGTGTGTGCCTGTGGACAACCCACGAGATGTAGTGGAAGAAACCGGCAATTTACCGCGAGATGTTGACCTTTGCGTGTCGCGCCGTCATGCTTGTAGGTGAGGTATGGGACCGAGTGGGTTGGGAATGCAGCCAATGTCGAAACTCGACGAAGCCAAGGGCAAGGTGAACACTGCCCTGAGCCGTCTGGAGCGGATGGTCGAGGACCGGCTGCGGGTCGAGACCGAACGCGCCGACGAGCTTGCCGCCAAACTGGCGCGGCTGGAACGCGATCATGAGCAGCTCAAGCGGGTGGCGACCGACGTCGAGGCCCGGCTCGAGCGCGCCATGGAGCATATTCGTACCCTGCTGGCGGAAGATCAGCGGTAAACGCGGACGAGCGTTGACCGAGGCCATCGCTTCGGCAAAAGTCTTCGTGTCAGAAATTAAGAACGAAACCCCTCAAGAGACTAATATCATGCCCCAAATCACGATTCGTATCGGTAGCCGCAGCTATGACCTTGCCTGCGGCGATGGCCAGGAAGACCGCACGCACGCGCTGGCTGCCGAGGTCGACGCCTGCTTGACCGAGTTGCGCATCCAGATGCCCAACGCACCCGAGGCCAAGCTGCTGGTGTTTGTCGGCCTGATGATGGCCGATCGCGTCCAGGAGGCGCAGCGCGCCGCCGAGACAGCACAGGCTGAACTCGCCGAGGTCCGCGCGGCGCTCGAGGCCGATGCGCCGCCGGTCGGCGACACGATCCCGGTCGAGGAGCTGTTCTCCCGGCTGGAGAATCGGATCGACACGATCGCCCGCAAGGTCGCAGCGGCGTAGCAGCGGTTGCCGAAGCGGCACCTCGCCCCTACATTTGCGGCGGGGCGGATGTCTGCGTGGTGCGTGAGCCGCACTGAACCCTGGGGCCAATGCTCTCCTCTAGGGAGCTGTCCCTGGCCTTGATCCTGGTCTCGGCCACACGGCGCCCACCTGCGTTTGCAGGCCACAGAGGTTAGACACGGCGCACGGCCAACGTGGTGCCGCCCCACTTTTTCCCTTCTTGTCGTTCCGTCATATGGCAGGCTCGGCCAAACGCTGACGCGGGAGGCCGCCTGATGACATCGCACGCACCACCATCTCGGCTGGGCAACGTCTTTCCGCCCAATGCCGAGTGGCTTGCCCAGTGGCACGAAGCGGCGCTGGAGCCGGATCTGCCGATCGTCGATCCGCATCATCATCTGTGGGAGCGACCGGATCATCGCTATCTGATGCAGGACCTGCTCGACGACACCGGTGCGGGCCACAACGTGGTCGCCACCGTGTTCGTGGAGTGCATGGCGATGTATCGCGCCGATGGTCCCGACGACATGAAACCGGTGGGCGAGACCGAGTTCGTCAACGGCGTTGCCGCCATGAGCGCCAGTGGCGCCTACGGCGCAACGAAGCTGTGCGCCGGCATCGTCGGATTTGCCGACCTGACGCTGGGTGATCGCGTGGCCTCGGTGCTGGAGGCCCACGTCCACGCCGGCGGCGGGCGGTTCCGCGGTATTCGCCATGCGGCCGGTTGGGATGCCAGCCCGGATATCCGCAACAGCCATACCAACCCGCCGCAGGGCTTGCTGGGCGATGCTGCGTTTCGTGCCGGCTTCGCGCGGCTGGCGCCGTTGGATCTCACGTTCGATGCCTGGCTCTACCATCCGCAACTCGACGAGCTCGTCGACCTCGCGCGGGCGTTCCCGGGCACTACTATCGTCCTTGATCACGTCGGCGGCCCCCTGGGCTACGGTCCCTACGCCGGCAAGGCGGATGACACCTTCAAGCGCTGGATGTCATCGATCCGAGCGCTGGCGGCTTGCCCCAATGTCGTTGTGAAGCTGGGCGGGCTCGGCATGCGCATCGGCGTCTTCGATTTCCACAAGCGCGCGGCGCCGGTGCCGTCGCAGGAGTTGGCGGCGGCGTGGAAGCCGTGGATCGACGCCTGCATCGACACCTTCGGTGCCCAGCGATGCATGTTCGAAAGCAACTTTCCGGTCGACAAGATCACGTGCAGCTATGCCGTGCTGTGGAACGCCTTCAAGCGTTTGGCGGCCGGCGCTTCGGCATCGGACAAGACGGC
Organism: Vineibacter sp.; assembly: GCA_035279205.1. Taxonomy (GTDB): domain Bacteria; phylum Pseudomonadota; class Alphaproteobacteria; order Reyranellales; family Reyranellaceae; genus Vineibacter. Next base: position 7,719 of record DATEIF010000759.1, on the reverse strand, counting down.
GTTGTTCAGTGGCACCGCAAGCCGTGTCTATCGGCTCTGATGCGGACATGACCGGCGCCAACCAGGTTTTCGAGGACCATGCCGCGGCGTCGATCTATGACGACTTCAACCCGTGGTCGGCCGGCGATGATTTCTACCTCGGCTTGGCGCGCGAAGATGGGGGCCGCGTGCTCGACCTGGGTTGCGGCACGGGCATGTTGGCCTGCCGGATCGCGGCTGAAGGATTTGACGTCACGGGCGCCGATCCGGCGGCCGCCATGCTGCGCGTTGCCCGCGCGCGTCCGGGTGCGGATAAGGTCGCGTGGGTGAGGACCGATGGCCAGAGCATGGACCTCGGCCGGCGCTTCGACCTCATTTACATGACCGGCCATGCGTTTCAGGCCCTCCTGACGGACGCGGATGTTCTGGCCGTTCTGGCCACGATCGTGCGGCACCTGGCGCACGATGGCCGGTTTGCCTTCGAAACGCGAAATCCTGCAGTGCAGGCCTGGCTGCGCTGGACGCCGGCGCAGACGCGTACGACCGTCGAGACCGCTGAGCATGGCCGCGTCGAGCAGTGCTTCGATGCACAGGCGGATGGCGATTCGGGTATCGTCGCCATCACACAGTGCGACCAATATCTCGACACGGGCGAGCAGCGAACAGGGCACAGCCGGATTCGCTTCATCAGCCAGGGCCATGTGGCGCAGCTGCTGGCGCAAGCGGGCCTGATGACGACGGCCTGGTACGGTGACTGGGATCGCAAGCCCTTTACGCCCACCTGCCGAGAGATCATTGCCGTCAGCCGGCGGTCCGGCTGACTCACCGGCCGGAAAGTGGGGGACCCGCAAGTCAGCCACGCAATTGCTGCGCTTCCGGTGATGCGGCCTGCCGGTCACCATGCCCCATGGGGACCGCGATACAGGCGGCTGGCGGCAAGGTCCGCCCGGGGGAGTGCAGGGTGCCAAGGCGTTTCCTGCTGGCGATGCTGTTGGCGGCGTGGGCCTTTCCGGCGCTGCCTCAACAACCGACGATCGCACTGCTGGGCGACAGTTTCGCGGTGGGCCTGGCGCCCTACGTCAAGGCCAAGGTACAGCGGACCGTCGTGGGCGGATCCGTTCAGTATTTCTGGGAAGACACGCCCGGTATCGACGCTCTTACGCACGTCATCGTCGTACTGGGCACCAACGACAGCCTGGAGTACGGGCTTGAGAACAGCGTCGCCTATACCCACCAGGTCGGGCGTATCGTCACCAATCTGACGCAGCGTGGCCGCGAAGTGCTGTGGGTCGGCCCGCCCTGCATCCTGCCGGGTCATACGACACTGTCCGACGAGCGGGTGCGTGAGGTGGATGCCTTGCAACAGGAAACCATGGCCCGCCTGGGCCTGCCGCGCGCGCATCATGTGTCGCTGCGGCCGATGACGGAGCGTGGGGGCATCTGCTCATCCGACAATCGCGAGCCCGACCAGGTGCATTTCACGCCCCGGGGATACGAGGCCGTTACCCGGTTCATCCTCTCGCAGCTGACACAAGTTCCATGAATCGGTGAAGGGGCAGAGCAGCCGTGGGCAGCGGCACGCTATGGCGTGCGGCGCAGATCGTCGACGACAGTGGCAATGCTCCAGCCCAGTGACTCGATCGCCTGGTCGGCGTGATGGGCATCAGCCCAGGCGCTGACCCGCAACGTCACGCCTGCGGCGTCGACGGTCGCGACGGTGACCGCTGGAGCTGGATCTGCGACGATATCCGGGATCTGCGCCGCGGCAGAGGCCAGCGCAGTCCGCGCTCGTGGCAAATCCTGGTTCCAGGGGATGACGCAATTGACGGCGACGCGCAGGCGCGGATTGACGCTCAGATTCTGGATGATGTCGCCCCAGACCTTGCCGTTGGGCAGGATGACGCGGACGTTGTCCGTCGAGTCGAGATGCGTCGTGAACATGTCGAGTTCGCGGACCAGACCCCGGTGCGCGCCGAGCTGGACCTGGTCGCCGACGGTGAAGGGGCGAAACAGCAGTAACATCACGCCGGCCGCCAGGTTCGATAGCGTTCCCTGCAGCGCCAGGCCGATGGCGAGGCCCGTCGCGCCGAACACCGCGATGACACTGGCGGTCTGCACGCCGAACTGGCTGAGCACGGCAATGCCGACCAACGCCAGGACGCCGTAGTGGACGACACTGGCGAAAAATCCGATCAGCATGCTGTCGATGCGGGGCACCCGACGCAGCAGGCGCTCGGTCGTGCGGCCAGCCCAGCCGGCCACGAGCCAGCCTACAACGAGAATCGCGATGCCGCCCACGACGCTGAGCGCGTAGGTTGCGATCAATGCCCAAAGCGTTTTCAGCGCGTCTTCCACCGCCATTCAACACCTCCCGGGAAGTCGTGCGGAAGGCGGAGATAACGCCAACCCTTGGTCACCGAACCAACGCGTGCGGCGGCTGCCTCGCGCACCGGACCTGTCGATGGTGACCTTGCCCCCGCGCAACAAGCAGACTTGGGGGGAGAACTGCCGTCCGCTGCCGTGCGGGGACAAGGCCGATTGCCGGATTCATGCCGGCTGCGACGACAACGCCGGTTCCTCGACGAGGTTCCACGGAACTGGACGCCGGCGGCGGCCTGACGCATGGTCGTTGCATGGCAGGAACAGTCGAGGACGAAAAGCGCGGCCTGCGTGCCGCCATGCGTGTTCGTCGCGCGGCGGTCGACCCGGCCGATCGGGCGGCAGCCGGACCAGCGCTGGCCGCAATCTGGCGGCGCGAGCAGCCAGTGCTGACGCCTCATCCGGATGGGCGCCCTGCATCGATCGCCGGGTTCTGGCCCAAGGGCGATGAGATCGACGTGCGCGCACTGCTGACGGCGCTCCACGACGATCAGTACGTGGTGGCCTTGCCGGTGACGCCGGCGGACGCCGCGCCGTTGCGCTTTCGGCAGTGGACACCGGGGGCGGACCTGGTGCCGGGTGTGTTCGGCACGTCGGAGCCGTCGCCGCAAGCGACAGACGTCGAGCCTGACGTGCTGCTGATACCGTTACTGGCCGTCGATTCCGACGGCTATCGGCTGGGCTATGGCGGCGGCTATTACGACCGCACGCTTGCGGCATTGCGCGGCCGCCGCCGCGTCACCGCCATCGGTGTCGGCTTCGAAGCACAGCGCGTCGAACGCCTGCCACGCGCCGCCCATGACCATCGGCTCGACTGGCTGCTGACCGACCGCCGGCTGCTGGCGTTCGCCTGACGCCTCAGGCTGCGGCCAGCGCGTTCTTCAGAGACTGGTGGAACTCGTGCAGGCCCAGCTCATTGCGGCCGAAGATCACGTGGTCCTGGGCGCCGCTGGAGAAGCCTTGCTGGATGGTGCGGGCCATCGGGAAGTCCTCGGCATGCACCGTGCCGCGCACGATGTCCCAGTTCTTCTCCCAGCGCGCCCGATCTTCGTCGCTCACAACCTTGTCCGGACTGAGCAGCCACAGGCGTACCATGCAGCGGTTCGGATCGTCGCCGTCCGGCACCGCGGTCCAGAACTCGACATGGTCGCGCTGCCAGACGACCACGGCATTGGGGAAGACGCGGTGAATGATCACCGTGTGATCGGCGACATTGCGCTGATCCGCCGGAATATCCTTCAGCGCCGGCAGGAAGCTCTTGCGCGGGGCGATGAACCGGCTGTGTGCGCCGAACTGCTCGTTCAGGGCACCTTTGCCCTCGATGTAGCGGCCCACGGTCTTGGTGTGCAGGTAGGGCAGGTGATAGAGCTCGAGGAAGGTATCGACCACCAGCTTCCAGTTCAGCTTCTCGGGGAAGCGCTCGAAGCGGAAGACGGCAGCGTCGGGAATCTTGAGGTCGGCGAGAACCTGGCCCATCGGGCCGAGAAAGGCGTCGATGTCCAGCGGCGCGCCGGCAGTCGGGACCAGCCAGACCAGGCCATGCTTCTCGACCACGGGCAGCGACACCAGCCCGCGCTGGGCGCGGTCGATCCCGGCGAAGCCCTCCGCCATGGGCACGTGCCGCAGCGATCCGTCGCCGCCATAGACCCAGCTGTGGAATTTGCAGGTGAACGTGCGCGCCGTGCCGAACTCGGCATCGACCACCCGGCAGCCACGGTGGCGGCAGACATTGTGGAACGCCTTCAGCGAGCCGTCATCCTGGCGCACGACGACAGCCGATACGCCGTCGATGTCGACGGTGCGGAACTCGCCTGCCTTGGCGAGCTCATCGGCGGCGGCGACAATGAGCGGCGTGCGGCGAAACAGCAGGTCGCGCTCGCGGCGGGCGTGCGCTGGATCGATATAGTCGGTCACCGGCTGCACGTACTCGCTGTCGGCCATTTGCGTGGTGTTGGCAGCCAGCAGGGCGAGCATCTGATCGCCCCAGCGGCGCTGGGTCGCGGCATCCATTGGTCGTTCCTCCCGCTGCAGTATGACCAAGTGCCGCCTGCTGCGCGAGACTCCAGGCGCCAAACAGTCACGTCCAATCGCGTGGCAAAATCGGGCCCGGCAATGGGCGTTGCCGCGGCCTGTTGCCGGCATCGCGGCGAGGCCGTAAGGGATGACGTGAGAAAGCGAGTACGGTCATGAAGGTTCTGTTCTGCGGCGACATCGTCGGGCGGTCCGGTCGCGACATCGTCATTCGCGAAGTGCCGGCGTTGCGCGCCCGGCTGGGACTCGATTTCGTCGTGGTCAATGGCGAGAACGCAGCCGCCGGCTTCGGCATCACGGGGCGAATCTGCGAAGACCTCCACGCCGCCGGCGTCGATGTGATTACCGGTGGCAACCACTCCTGGGATCAGAAGGACATCCAGGGCTACATCGCCCAGGACAAACGCCTGTTGCGGCCGATCAACTACCCGTCGGGAACGCCCGGCTTCGGTAGCGGCATGTACGAGACGACATCGCGCAAACGGGTTGTGGTGATCAATGTCATGACGCGCCTGTTCATGGATCCGCTCGATGATCCGTTCCAGGCCCTGGAAGCGCAATTCAAGCTGCATCGCCTGGGCACCACGGCCGACTTCATTCTGGTCGACGTCCATGGCGAGGCGACCAGCGAGAAGCAGGTCGTCGGTTACGCCTGCGACGGCCGTGCCTCGCTGGTCGTCGGCACGCACACGCATGTGCCCACTGCTGATGCGCGCATTCTGCCGGGCGGCACGGCGTACCAGACGGACGCGGGGATGTGTGGCGATTACGACTCGATCATCGGCATGAAGAAGGAGATCGCCATGCCGCGCATGATCCGCAAGCTACCCGGCGAACGTCTGGCACCGGCGGAAGGCAATGCCACGCTCTGCGGCACCTATGTCGAGACGGACGATCGGACCGGTCTGGCGACCGTGGTGAGGCCGGTGCGCCTGGGCGCCAACCTCGAAGAGACCGTCATTTAAATTTAAGGCATATCAAACCGCTATATGATGTTTTCGATCCAAGAATTTAGAACGCAGCGGGGATCGTAAAAGCGAACGGCCGTGGAATTTTCCGGCAGTTAAAAGTGAAGTTAAAGATGAACAAAGAATATTCATGATAATCAGTTTTTTATGCGGTTTTCCTAATATCAGAGATTAAATCTGAGACGGCACGGTGTGGGATCCTTGCCGACTTTGTCTCAGACTCGCTTGACGGCCCCAGCCCAGCCACATTGACGCAGGATATTGTATGCTCAAGTGATGCGATAACCCCAGGGGCGGTAGGTTGCACTTCGCTGTTGACGACGTCGCAAAAAGAATCAAAAGTCCTTGTTATTGAACGGTTTTTAGCCCGACCGTTCGCCGGATTTTCTCAGTTAGAGGGGGCGTCGGAACCACGGTTCCGACGTTTTTTAGGCGGGGGTCTCGTACCCCCGCCCTTTTTTTGCGCTGCGAACGGCCTGTGACGCTCACGCGATGTCGATGACGACGTGGCCGACCTTGGTGCCAGCCTCCACACACGCATGCGCGTCGGCTGTCGCATCGAGGGAAAAGCGCTGAGCGATGGCAAACCGTGCGCCGCTCGGATTGTCGGTGCCGGCAAGGCCGCGATCGGCAAGCCAGCGCGCGATGTCACGGATCGCCTGTGCCCGCTGTTGCGGTGTGATCGTGTACATCAGCACCGGCCGGATCACGACGTTCTTCACGATACTGGCGTAGAATGGCAGCGGCGCCACCGGCGTCTTGGAGCCGTAGTAGACCAGCACGCCCTGATCGCGCAGCAGGGTGAGATCCATGTCGAGGTTCTCGCCGAGCTCGACTTCGACGATGCGATGCACGCCGGCGCCCGCCGTCAGCTGCATCACCCGCGCGATGACGTCCTCGGTTCTGTAGTTGATCACCGCGTGCGCGCCGGCAGCTTCGGCATGGGCGGCTTTCTCCGGTCCGCTGACGGTCGCGATCACATGGGCGCCCGCCCACCGCGCGAGCTGCACGGCATAATGACCCACGACACCGGCCGCGCCCGAGATCAGCACGGTCTCGCCAGTCGGTGGTCCATCGGCGAACAGGCAGCGATGGGCCGTCAGCATGGGGATCGCGAGGCAGGCACCTTGCGCGAAGTTCAGCATCGGCGGCAAGCGCACCGCCATGTCGGCGGGCAGGGCGCAGAGCTGGGCGGCCGTGCCGTTCCACCGGCCGTAGGCGGCATTCCAGGTCCAGACCCGCTCGCCCATGCGGACCGTTGGCACGCCGGCGCCCACGGCCACGATCTCGCCGGCGGCGTCGCTGTGCGGGATCTGGCGCGGTACCGCCATCTTGGCCCGCAGGCCGGCACGCGATTTGACGTCTGACGGATTGACCGCCGAGGCGTGGATGCGCACCAGCACCTCGCCCGGACCAGGCACGGGGTCGGGCATGTCGCCGACCTCGATCACGGTGTGGGCAGGGCCGTTGCGCTCGTACCAGGCGGCTCTCATGACGGTGCTCCGTGTGGCGGGGCTGACAGCAGTGCCCGTGCTTTGACCAGCGTCTCCATGGTCGACTTGGCGGGCGCACCGCAATCGAACGGCGGTTGCGGGTCGTACTCGAGGGCCAGCTGCAGGGCCTCAGCCGTCGTTTGATCGGCAAGCCGCGCGGCCAACGCGAACGCCATGTCGATGCCGGCCGACACGCCGGCCGCCGTGATCGTCTTGCCGTCTTCAACCATCCGCGCCGTGACCGGCGTGGCGCCGTGCTTGCGCAGGCTCTCGAGCATCGCCCAGTGTGTCGTGGCACGTTTGCCTTGGAGCAACCCTGCGGCGCCGAGAACCAGCGCGCCGGTGCAGACCGATGTGGTCCATCGCGTCGTGCCGTCGATGGCCCGCACCCAGTCAAGAACGCGCGGATTGCGCAGCAGCGGGCGTACGTCCGAAGCGCCGGGCACCAGCAGCACGTCGGCGCGGGTGATGTCGCCGAGCGCGGTGCAGCGATCGAACACCAGCCCGGTGTCGGTCGTGACCCGTCCGCCGGCAGGGCTGGCGACATGCGCGTGCGCGCCGGGCAGCCGCGACAGCACTTCCCACGGACCGATTGCGTCGAGCGTCGTCATGCCGTCGTAGAACAGGAAGGCGATATCCAAGGAAACCTCCGCAGCCATCGACAGTAGGACAGCACACATTTCAAAGCCGGCGCCAGCGCCTGGCCTCTTGCGGTGGGGTTCGCTCCCGCGCTACCAGACACGGCCAAGGCGGGCGCGTCGATAGGCGAGGCCAGCCCCATATGGTATAGCCCACTCACGCCCACTACAGGATTTCGGGACCGCATGGCCGGCCATTCCCAGTTCAAGAACATCATGCACCGCAAGGGC
>DATEIF010000758.1:0-7983 GCA_035279205.1 Vineibacter sp. | reverse complement strand
TCGAGCTCCCGTGTCGTCATGCCGGGCTCCAGGCGGCTGCCCATCAGGCGACAGACCGCCGCGACGATGGCGCCCACCCGGCGCAGGCGCTCGAGCTGTTCTTCGGTCTCAATCGTCATGCCGCCTCCGGAAATACCTGCTTCACGAAGCGCGGGTAGGACTCGCCGATCTCGCGTGCAATGCGGGTCCGCATCAGCGCCAGCGTCTCGGCGTCCGGCATCGGCGTCGCCGGCACCACCGCCGGGCACTCGAAATCGAAGCCGGTGTTGTCGCGCACCTCCTCGACCGTGTGGCCGCCATGCACGCTCTGCAACCGGAAGCGCCGGTTCTGCTTGTCGAAGGCGAACCAGCACAGATTGGTCAACAGACCGATCGGCCCGCCCGGCCGGAAGACGCCGTCATTGCGCGGACCGGCCGCACTGATGAAATCGACCTTCGGCACCATGACGCGCCGCGAATGCTCCTCGCGGAACAGAATCACGCGCGGTACGAGGTGATAAAGATAGGCCGAGCCGAACGAACCTGGCCAGCGCACCGATGTCTGCGGATACGCGCCGCCGGCGCCGACCAGGTTGATGTTGGCGTGGCCGTCGATCTGGCCGCCGCCCAGGAAGAAGGCGTCGATGCGCCCCTGGGCCGCCATGTCGAACAGCTCGACGCCGCCGTTGGTGGTGCCGTTGAAGCGCGTGCTGCCCAGCACGGTGACGAACATGCGCGTCTTGGCCGTCGCGCGGCACAACAGCGCGCCGGCGCCGGGAATGGGCGATGACGCACCCACCGCCACGTGCCGGCATCCCTCGAGCAGGCGCGCGATGGTGAAGATCAGCAGTTCCTGGCGCGAGATCGGCTGGGTCATGGTGTTCCGTGGTTGTTCGATCCGTCATGTCGAGCGCAGCGAGACATCTCCCGCGAATGGATTCTCCGTTCGCGGGAGAGTCCTCGCGTCGCTCGGAATGACATCGAGCGATGCGCGCTATTCCGCCGCCCGGCGCGGATGGACGAAATCGTCGAGATAGCGCACGAAGCCATCCGCCGTGCGCGCCATCTCGCAGTACTGCCGAATGTGCGCCTCGTCGACGGCGTAGCGGTCCCACAGATTGAGCGGCCACGCGCCACGTTGCGCGACGGCGACGCCGCCCACGTAAAGTGCCGGCAGTGCACCCGCCGCGGTTTCCTCGCTCGCCATCAGGTCAAGATCGTCGCGCACCTCCTCGACCGTCACCAGGGTCGTGCGCGCCGCCTGCGCCATGGCCACCAGCTCGCGGCGACGCCCGATGAAGACATTCCCGTCGGCGTCGGCATAGGGCGCATGGAAGATCGCGACGTCTGGGTTCAGCGCCGGCAGCAGCACGATCGGGTCCGGGCCCTTGGCGAACGGGTTCTCGATCACCTGCCAGTCGGTCCGCTTCTCCAAGAGGTCGCTGCCGATGATGCCGCGCAGCGGCATGAAGGGGATGCCCTTCTGGCCGGCCTGCACCGCGGCGTGTATGGCCGGGCAGGTCGCATCCTTGATGGCGACGCGCCCGTTCTTCAGCGCGTCGAGGAAGCGCACGGCGGTGCCGTACTCGCCCAGGGTCACGGCCGACGTCTCGATCGTCTTCACGCAGCCGGCGCCGATCAGCATCTCGCCCTGCAGGCCCGTGGTGGGCACGCACACCAGGTGCAGATCGCGCGTGCCGGCGCGTATCAGGGCTCGCGTCAGCTCCATGGCGACGCCGGAATAGTCGGCCGGGACCGCCACCATGGCGCCGTTGGGCACCAGGCGCGCCAGCGAATCGACAGTCGGTTTGAGCCAGTCTTGGTCAGGCATGGGATTGTCCTCCCGACAATGCGCGCAGTGTGGCCAGGGCCGCCTTTGCGCGCAAGGACATGTGGCGCGGCGGCAGACATGGCCGGCATGACGGAAAGCCGCTCTTACGATCGCGGCCGATCTATATCGTAGCGGAAGAAGCTGGAGGAGAACGCATATGAAAGTCGGGTTCATCGGCGTGGGCAGCATGGGCGGCCCGATGTGCCGCAACATCATCCGCAAGAGCGGTGAAGAGGTCATCGTGTTCGACCTCAACGCCGAAGCCGTCAAGACCTGCACGGCGCTGGGCGCCAAGGCGGCCGCCAGTGTCGCGGCGCTGGCCGCCGACGCCGATGTCATCATGACGTCGCTGCCGATGCCCAAGGACGTCGAGGCCGTGGCGCTGGGGCCCGGCGGCATCGCCGAGAACGCGCGCCAGGGCACGGTCTACTTCGATCTCAGCACCAATGCGCCCGGCGTCGTGCGGCGCATCGCCCAGCAGCTCGCGGCCAAGGGCATCACCATGCTCGACGCGCCGGTCAGCGGCGGCGTTGCCGGCGCCGAGAAGGCCACCATCGCCATCATGGTCGGCGGCGACAAGGCCCTCTTCGAGGCGCACCAGCCGCTCCTGAAATCGTTCGGCGCCAACGTCTTTCACATGGGCGACCTCGGCACCGGCACGGTCGCCAAGCTGGTCAACAACATGTTGGCGTTCTGTAACATGGCAGCGGCCGCCGAGGGCCTGATGCTGGGCGCCATGGCCGGCATCGACGTGCGCAAGCTCGATGACGTGATCCGCAACAGCAGCGGCAACAGCAACGCCTACCGCATGATGGCCGAGCGCGTGATGAAAGGCGAGTTCAAGCCCTCCTTCGCCCTGGACCTCGCCTACAAGGACACGCACCTGGCGCTGGAGCTGGCCGACGAGCTGGGTGCGCCGACACCGCAGGCGGCGCAAGCGCACAACCTGATGCGGCTGGCCCGCGGCATGGGGTTTGGCAAATCCGACACCAGCTCGATGATGCGCGTCTACGAGGCGGCCCTGAAGCGTGAGGTGCGCGGCTGACATCGGCTGTCGTCCTGAGCGCAGCGGAGGACCCTGCGGTGCGTCGGTCATTCACGGCGGTGGATGAAGCATCGCAGGAAAGCTTCACCACAGAGGACACAGAGGGACACAGAGAACGACGTACCACACACCTCCGGCGTGCATGCCTTCTTCTCCCTGTGCCCCTCTGTCTCCTCTGTGCCTGAAAGGAAATCGGGCCAAGGCGGTTCGACCACACGCTGGGGGCGCGCGACTCCGTCGCGCGTCTTCGTCTGGATCGACACATGACGCGCCACGGAGTGGCGCGCCCCCAGCGTCTGTCCGCTCGATCGTGCGCAATTTCCGCTCTTGTGGTCGGCGTTACCCGGTGGGGAACTCTGTGGTCAACTCTTCATTTCTCTACCGCGATGCTCGAGTGATCAACGCACCGCAGGGTCCTTCGCTGCGCTCAGGACGACGGGAGCCGTGCCCGCCGAGTGGCCTCCCGCGACGACCGCGATGTCGGCGTCACGCGGTAGGCACAGCGGCGCGCGCCGGACAGCATGTGATCGGTGCGCGTGACCGATGCGCCCTCGCCGAGGACCGCGGTGAAGATGCCGAGCTCGGATCGGCACAGGCCCTGGCAGGTACGGGCCGCGACACAGATCGGACAGTGGTTCTCGATCAGCAGGAAGCTGCCGTCGGCCTCGCGCCGCCATTGGGCCATGTAGCCTTCCTGCGTGCGCAAGCGGGCCAGCGCCCTGACCTTGTCGGCCAAGGTCGGCGCCTTGGCCAGCTGCCGTCGATAACTTGCCAAGGTTGCCGCCTCGCGATGGGCGATGAGGCGATCGAGCCCGCGCTGGCCAAAGACGGATGACACCGCCGCCAGCAGCTCGACAGTGAGGCCGGCATGGTTGTCGGGAAAACGCGCATGACCGGCCTCGGTGAGGCTCCAGTAACGCTTGGGCCGACCAACGCCTTCGCGCCGATCCTCCGGTGCGACCAGACCAGCGGCGGCGAGCCCATCGAGATGCTGGCGTACCGCAACAGCCGTGATCCCGAGCCGGGCAGCCAGCGTGGCCGCGACCTGCGCACCGGCCGCTTTCAACGCATGCAGCAATCGATCCGTCGTGCGATCCGCCATGGCCTCGCGCCCATTTATTTAACAAGAAACATCTTGTCAAATCGACCGAATATAATAAGTATCACATTTCTAAAAAAGGAGGGAGCGCCGTGGAGCACGCGATCGAGGATCGCTGGCGGCACCTGCTGACCCGCAAACTGGTGCCGGCCACGGCCACCGTCTGCCTGGGCGACGCATTGCATGCGCTCAACACCTTCATCACCAGCACCACCATGCCGTCGGTCGTGGTCGAGCTGGGCGGCGTCAACATCATCGGCTGGGCTTCGACGGTGTTCCTGGTCGCTGCCATCGTCGGCGGCGCCTCGGCCGGCTTCCTGAAGCAGCGTCTGGGCGCACGGCCGGCGCTGATCGGGGCCGCCGCGGTCTTCGCCGCCGGCACGCTGTGCATCAGCCTGGCGCCATCGATGGTGAGCGTCCTGATCGGCCGCGCGCTGCAAGGCGCCGGCGACGGCGTCATCATCGCGGCGTGCTACGCGCTGGTGGCCGAGCTTTTCCCGTCCCGGCTGGTGCCCAAGGTGTTCGGGCTGCTGGCCATCATCTGGGCACTGGCGGCGTTCGGCGGCCCGCTGCTGGGCGGCCTGCTGACGGAGACCACGTCGTGGCGCGTGGCCTACCTGGTCAACATCCCGCTCGCCATCGCCTTCGTCGGTCTGGTCGCCGCGGCCGTGCCGCGCTCCACGCGCAGCGCCGGCCGCATCGTGGTGCCGTTTGGCCGCCTGGCCGCGATCGCCGCCGGCATCATGCTGGTGGCCGTCGCCGGCATCACCGGTTCGCTGGCGGCCACGGTCGGCCTGATCACGGCGGCCGTGGCGGTGCTGGTCGGCGTCTTCGTCGTCGACCGGACCAGCCGCGACAAGCTGTTCCCCAGCGATGCGTTCGCGCCACGCTCAGTAGTCGGCGCGACGCTGTGGGTGGTGCTGCTGATGCCGCTGGCGCAGGCCTGCACCGCGGTCTACCTGCCGCTGTTCCTGCAGCATCTGTGGGGCTACGGCCCGACGGTGGCGGGTTCGTTCACCGCCATCACGGCACTGGCCTGGAGCGGCGCGGCGATGATCGTCGCCAACATCAAGTCACCGATACTGCCGCGCATCGTCATCCGCCTGGGACCGATCATGGTGGCCGCCGGCCTCGCCGGCGCGTCGATCGCCCTGCCGTTGACGCTGCACTGGCTGCTGGCGCTGTGCCAGGTCACGATCGGCGCCGGCTTCGGCGTGAGCTGGGCGTTCCTCAACCAGACCGTGATGACCAATGCACGCCCGGGCGAAGCCGACACCGCGTCGGGCCTGATGCCCACGACGCAGTCGGCCGGCTACGCCATTGGGGCGGCGCTGTTCGGTCTCGTTGCCCAGACGGCAGGATTGTCCAACGCGCTCGACCCGGCAACGATCGCCCACGCCAGCCGCTGGCTGTTCGCGACGGCGGCGACCTTCGCCCTGGCCGCTGTGGTGTTCGGATTCGCCGTGCGCCTGCGACCGGCCGTGCTCGCCAAATCGTGACGCCGCTGATGCGGGATGACGGAGTGGCGCGCCAAATGACTGTCAGGTGCGCGAAGGCGCGTGGTGGGCCAGGAAGCCGTCGACGTCGGCGAAGAAGCGGGCGCGGATCGGGTCGACCTCCATCATGATCTCGTGCCGCGCATCGGCGTAGACGAGATGGCGGCAGTCCGCCAGGCGCGTGCTGGCGGCGACGTGCGTCCTGCCGTCGATCAGCAGGTCCTGGCCGGCCGTCAGCAGCAGCAGCGGCGTGCGCACCCGCTCGAGATAGCCGGGCTCGGCGAGCGCTTTGATCGAGCGCAGGGTCTGGCGCAACCAGCCGATCGTGGGGCCACCCAGGGCCAGGCGTGAATCGGCGCCGAACCACGCCTCGGTGAAGCGATAGCGCCGCTCGTCATGGGTGACCTTGTTGCCGATGAACTCGCGCCCGATCAGCTGGAAGGGGGCTGAGCCATAGAAATAGCGCTCGTCGACGGCAGCCACCGGCGGCAGCAGCGTCAGGATCGTGGCGATGATCGCCTCGTGGCGCAGACCAGTCATCGGCGCGCCCAGGATGCCAGCAGCGAATGGAGTCGTGTCGGACTGCTCGGCGAGATGCCGCAGCAGCATATGGCCACCCATCGAATGAGTCAGCGCCACGATCGGTCGCGGCGCCGACGGCAGCACCACGCCGGCCAGAAAGATCTGCAGATCGCTCAGGTACGTCTCGTAGCGGTCGACATGACCTTTCTGTCGGTCCTCGAGCTGGCGCGCCGACAGGCCCTGGCCGCGCCAGTCGAGCGCGAACACGGTGAAGCCGCGGGCCTTGTACTGGCCGATCACCTCACTGGCATATTTGTCGATGAACTCGCCGCGACCGGTCAGCAGCACGATCGAGCCGCGTGCCACTGATGTGGCGGCGTGCCACACGCCAAAGCGCAACGTGGCGCCATCGGCCGCGGTCACGAAGCCGTAGCGGTCAGCCGCCACGTGCGTGGCTTGAACCGCCGTCGGCACCGCGACCGGCCGCGCACTGGTGGCTGTAAAAGCCAACGGCGGTTCGTCGTCGATCTGCATCAGGCTCGCCACGCAAAACACCCCGTCCCACCCGGTTCGTCCCGCGGCACACCACCGCATGCCCACGGCCATACAAAGGCGGCGGGTCGAACGCCACACCGGGCCGGCCGTCTTCCAACGTCAAGATAAGCGAGCCGTCGCTCGATTTGAAGGGATCGTTTCGCCGCGCGGCGGGTTGGCACGTGGTCGGCCCTTCAAATCGTCGTGCCCCTCCGCCATGGGCGTTGACGCTCGTTCTGCTTTATGCAACTGAAAATGCGAGTAGTTCGCAGAAATTGCGCACTCGCAGAGAAGATATTCGGGTGGACGTCGGGCGCCCTGTCGCGGTGGCGCTGCAATCGAGGGAACCAAGGAGCAGACGATGAAGGCACTTTCCCGCCGCAGGACGACGCTGGCATTGGGCGCGCTGGCCGTGGGCGCCTCGGCCGTCGTGGCCGGTAGCGCCGCCACGGCACAGGACAAGGTGGTCAACCTCTATTCGGCACGCCACTACCAGACCGACGAGAAGCTCTATGAGGGCTTCACCAAGCTGACCGGCATCAAGGTCAACCGCATCGAGGGCAAGGAAGACGAGATCATCGAGCGCATCCGCAACGAGGGTGCCAACAGCCCGGCCGACATCGTGATCACGGTCGACATGGGCCGCATCTGGAAGGCCGAGCAGGCCGGCCTGCTGGCGCCGGTGAAATCGGCGGTGCTGGAGCAGCGCGTGCCGGCCAACCTGCGCGACCCGGAGGGCAAGTGGTTCGGCTTCTCGACCCGCGCCCGCGTGCTGGTCTACGCCAAGGACAAGCTGCAGGCGGCCCAGGTGGCGCGCTACGAGGACATCGCCAGCCCGAACTTCAAGGGCAAGGTCTGCGTCCGCTCGGGCGGGCACGTCTATAACCTGTCGCTGCTGTCGTCGATCATCGCCACCCAGGGCGAGGAGAAGGCCGAGGCGTGGGCCAAGGGCGTCGTCGCCAACATGGGCCGCCCGCCGCAAGGCGGCGACACCGACCAGCTCAAGGCGGTGGGCGCCGGCCAGTGCGACGTAGCGATTTCCAACAGCTACTACTTCGCGCGCATCGTCAATTCGACCAAGGACGAGGACAAGGCGCTGGCTGCCAAGCTCGCGGTCGTGTTTCCCAACCAGGCCGACCGTGGCGCGCATGTGAACGTCTCGGGCGGCGGCCTGGTGAAGACGGCGCCCAACAAGGAGAGCGCCATCAAGTTCCTCGAGTACCTGGTGTCGGACGACGCCCAGCGCTACTTCGCCAACGGCAACAACGAATACCCCGTCGCCGAGGTGAAGACCGACAACAAGGCGCTGGAGAGCTGGGGCACCTTCAAGATGGACCAGGTCAATGTCGGCGCGCTGGGCCGCAACCAGGCCAAGGCCCAGGCGATCTTCGACAAGGTCGGCTGGAAGTAACGCCGGCAGTAGGATCCGCAGTATCGCAACGGCCGCCGCAAGGCGGCCGTTGTCGTTTGGCACCCT
>DATEIF010000757.1:0-24284 GCA_035279205.1 Vineibacter sp. | reverse complement strand
GATGATCGACCGCCTGGTGCGGCGCTTCTACGATCGCGTCCAACAGGACGCCCTGCTCGGCCCCATCTTCGCCGCGCGCATCGCTGACTGGGAGCCGCACCTGCAACGGATGTGCGCTTTCTGGTCGTCGGTCGCCCTGATGAGCGGCCGCTACCACGGCCAGCCGATGCAGGCGCATCTGCCGCTGCCGATCGACGCCCGGCATTTCGACCGCTGGCTCACGCTGTTCGAGACCACGGCGCGGGAAATCTGCCCGGCCACGGCCGCCGATCATTTCATCGAACGCGCCCGGCGCATCGCCGAGAGCCTCGAGCTGGGCATCGCCAGCGCCAACGGCGTGCTGCTCGCCAAGGGCCAGCGCTTCCTGCGCGCGCGCAACGAGGTGGGTTGAAACCTGTCGTCCACGACGCGGAGGAAGTGACCATGGCAACGTATGTCGCCACTGCCGATGATGCCAGCCATCAGCCCGGCTTCCTGCGCCGCTGGCTTCTGTCCACCAATCACAAGGACATCGGCACGCTCTACCTGGTCTTCTCGGCCGGCGCCGGCCTGTTCGGCGCCGCCCTCTCGGTCTACATGCGCCTGGAGCTGATGAATCCCGGCGTGCAGTACATGCTGGGTGCGGACGGCCAGCCCAACGGCCATCTGTGGAACACGATCGTGACCGCGCACGGGCTGGTCATGGTGTTCTTCGTGCTGATGCCGGCGCTGATCGGCGGCTTCGGCAACTGGTTCGTGCCGATCATGATCGGCGCGCCCGACATGGCGTTCCCGCGCATGAACAACATCTCGTTCTGGTTGCTGGCGGCCGGCTTCACGATGCTGTGCTGCTCCCTGGTCTTCGGCGGCGGCGCCGGAACCGGCTGGACGATCTACCCGCCGCTCAGCGCCACCGGACACGCCGGACCGTCGATCGACTTCGTGATCTTCTCGCTGCACCTGGCGGGCGCCGGCTCGATCCTGGGTGCCGCCAACTTCATCGCCACCATCTTCAACATGCGGGCGCCGGGCATGACCCTGCACCGCATGCCGCTGCTGGCGTGGGCGCTGCTGGTCACCGCCTTCATGCTGCTGTTCTCGCTGCCGGTGCTGGCCGGCGCCATCACCATGCTGCTGACCGACCGCAACTTCGGCACCACGTTCTTCAACCCGGCCGGCGGCGGCGATCCGATGCTGTTCCTGCACCTGTTCTGGTTCTTCGGCCACCCCGAGGTCTACATCATGATCCTGCCCGCGTTCGGGATCGTGAGCCAGATCGTCTCGACCTTCTCGCGCAAGCCGATCTTCGGCTATCTCGGCATGGCCTACGCGGTCGTGGCGATCGGCGCTATCGGCTTCGTGGTGTGGGCGCACCACATGTTCACCGTCGGCATGGACGTCGACACCCGCGCTTATTTCATGGCCGCCAGCATGATCATCGCGGTGCCCACCGGCGTGAAGATCTTCAGCTGGATCGCCACCATGTGGGGCGGCTCGATCCGCTTCCCCGCCCCCATGCTGTGGGCGCTGGGCCTGATCTTCCTGTTCACCATCGGCGGCGTCACCGGCGTGGTGCTGGCCAATGCCGGCGTCGACATCGCGCTGCACAACACCTACTACGTCATCGCCCACTTCCACTACGTGCTGTCGCTGGGCGCCGTGTTCGGCATCTTCGCCGGCTTCTACTACTGGATCGGCAAGATGTGCGGCCGGCAGTATCCCGAATGGGCCGCCCAGGTCCATTTCTGGACGACGTTCGTCGGCGTGAACCTGACGTTCTTCCCGATGCACTTCTCGGGCCTGGCCGGCATGCCGCGCCACTACATCGACTACCCCGAGGCCTTCCACCTGTGGAACGAGCTCTCGTCGATCGGCGCCTTCATCTCCTTCGCCTCGACCCTGTGGTTCATCGGCGTGGCGCTCTACACCATCGTTGCCGGCCGCCGCGTGGGCGCCAACTACTGGGGCGATGGCGCCACGACCCTGGAATGGACGGTGCCCTCGCCACCGCCGTTCCACACCTTCGACACGCTGCCCACGATCGAACCGGGCCCGCGTCATTGAGGCTGCCATGACATCGCGGCTGCCGCCGGGGCTGGTCGCCTACAAGCGCACGCCCGTCTTCGACCAGGACAGCCTGCCGGCCGCGCTGCGCCGCGTGCACCGCACCAAGCGCGGCGTCTGGGCCCTGATCCACGTCCTGGAAGGCCGGCTGCGCTATCGCATCCTCGATCCGGCGCGCGAGATGACCCTGATCCCCGGCGCGCCCGGTGTCGTACGGCCCGAGCAGCCGCACGAGGTCGAGCCGCTGGGTGCGATGCGGATGTTCGTGGAGTTCCATGCCGCGGCCAACCGCGTCGAGCCGGCGCCGGACGGCCCGGCCGGCGCCTAGCGCGACAGGTGCCTGTTGCCGGGCGTGGCGCGATCGGCATGCGCGCGGCAGAGGCCGATCGCCGCCACCGCCGCGGCACCGACCGCGGCGCAGACATGGTCGGCGTGCGGGACCGCGGGGACCAGCCAATGGCGAATGGCGGGATCCGTGGCGATCACCTCGCCGCCGATCCAGCCCATCAAGGCGCCGCCGACCAGGACCAGCGCCGGATACCGTTGCAGGATCCTGCCCACCAGGGTGCTGCCGAACACGACGACGGGGATGCTGATGATCAGGCCGATGACGATCACCACGCCGTCGTTGCGGGCCGCGGCGGCAATCGCGATGGCGTTGTCGAGCGACATCACGGCGTCCGCCACGATGATGGTGCCGATCGCGCCCCAGACACCGCGACCGGCCGAGACGCCATGCGCGGCCGCGTCCTTGCCCTTGACCAGGGCGATGCCGATCCACAGCAGCAGCAGGCCGCCGGCCAGCCTCAGGAAGTCCACGCCCAGCAGGTAGGTGGCGGCAAAGCAGAAGATGATGCGCAGGCCGATGGCGCCGGTGACACCGGCGCCGATCGCGGGGCTACGGTAGCGGGCCGGCAGGTTGCGACAGGCCAGCGCGATCACGACCGCGTTGTCGCCCGACAGCACCACGTCGGCGATGATGATCTTCCACAGCGCGGTCCAGAACGCCATCGCGCCCCAGTCGGGCATCGCAAATGTCATCTCAGGACTCCCTGCCGCGCGTGCGGCAGCGCCGCGGCGGTGACCACGGCGCGCATGGCCGCGGTCCCGGCTGACGGCGCGCCGATGCGGCCGCGCCGATATCACAGTCGACGCATGGCAGCAGCCGCGTCGCGCCGAGCTCCTCCAGGCGTCGGTCAAGCCATGGCCCGGCTTCGCGATAGCGTTCATCGCCGCAGGCACCGAGCGAGAAGACGGCATAGCGCAGGCCGGGCAGCCGCGGCGCCTTGCGCGACGCCACGGACGCGAAGAACGCTGCCGCCGGAGTCGGCGGATCGGCGGCGGTCGTGTTGGTGATCACCAGGACATCCTGCGCATCGCGCAGACCGGCCGGCGCATAGTCGGCCATGTCGGTCACCACGGCCGGCAGTCCGGCCGCGGCGGCCGCCGTGGTCATGGCATCGATCAGCGCGGCGCTGCCGGCGCTCTCGCTGCCGATCAGGATGGTGAGCGGGCGCCGTGGCTCGATCCCCTCGCCCGTCGCGTCCGGCGCCACGGCCATTGCCATCTGGGCGGCAATCCAGCGCGCCGCTTCAGGCACGCCGGCAAAGTAGCCGCTGACCCAGAAGGTCTGCTTGGGGCTCAACGCCCGCACCAAGGCCCTGATCTGCTGCCATTGCTCCGCACTGAGCCCTGGTCCCGGAAGCTCCGTCATCGCCGTCGCCTGTCGTTGTGTCTTTGAAGCTGGTGCGCGACGACACAGCAGACAAGCGAATGCTATTGCTGATTACCAGCAATTATTTTGCTAGAACGATCGCATGGATATCGGCCTTGCGCGCACCTTCCTCGAAGTCGTCGCCAGCGGCAGTTTCATCACCGCCGCCGAGCGGCTGCACCTGACGCAGACCGCCGTCAGCGCGCGCGTGCGCGTGCTGGAGCAGCAGCTGGGCCGCCGCCTCTTCGTGCGCAACAGGGCCGGTGCCCGCCTGACGGCGGCGGGCGATCGCTTCGTCCGCCATGCCACCGCGCTCGTGCAGGTGTGGGAACGCGCCCGCCAGCACGTCGCGCTGCCGGCCGGCCGCGCCGACGTGGTCAGCGTCGGCGGCGAGCTCAGCCTGTGGGATCCCCTGCTGGCCGACTGGCTGATCTGGATGCGGCGCGAGTGCCCCGACATCGCGCTGCGCGCAGAGGTCGACGTGCCGGAGCGTCTCCTGGACCGGGTCCACGAAGGCTCCCTCGATCTCGCCGTCCTCTACAGCCCGCCGTCGCGATCGGACCTGGTCGTCGAGCTGCTCGCCGAGGAGACCCTGGTGATGGTCACCACGGCCAAAGACGGCGGATGGCAGCCGGACGACTACGTGCTGGTCGATTGGGGGGCTGCGTTCATGGCCAGCCATCGCACGGCGTATCCCGAGCTCGCCAACCCGCCGATCTCCATCACGCTGGGCCCGCTGGCGCTCACGTATCTGCTGACCGTCGGTGGGGCCGGCTATTTCCGCGCCGGCGCCGTGCGCCGCCACCTCGCCGACGGGCGGCTGCACCGCGTCCGCCGCGCGCCGGAATTCTCCCATTCGGTCTACGCCGTCTATTCGACGCGCAGCGAGGCCGATCTCATCGGCCGGGTGCGTGACGGCCTGCGCGCCTGCGCCCGGGAGGCCGGCGCCCGCAGGACCGCATCACGCCGCCGGCGGCGGTGAGAACGCCAAGGTGGTGGGCCGGCTCGTCCTGCTGCCGGCGCGCTTATGCCGCGCGCAACCCTTTGTCACGCAGACCGTAGAGATCCACGGTGCGATCGCACCAGGCGAGGATCGGATCGTCGTTTTCGATCAGGGCGAACGGCGATGCGCAGCGCGCCCAGATGAACGCACCGGCGACGACGTAGTCGGGATAGCCCGGCGCGCCACCGCTGAGCCAGGGGCTGGCCTTGAGCTGCTGGCGCAGCGGCTCGAGGCTCTGGCGAAAGCCGGCCAGCCGGGTCTCGCGCGCCGTGGCCTGGATCGCGGCAAAATCCTCCGAGCCGAACCGCTTGCCGCGGCTTTCGCGGAAATAGTCGCGATCCTGCGGCCGCACCCGCGCGAACAGATCGGCCACGATCAGCGGGAACATGCCGGCATGCACGACCAGGCCGGTCCAGTGGCTCATGAAACGCGCGAAGGCCTGGGCCTGCTCGCCGGCGAACAAGGGCCGTTCGGGATAGGCCTTGTCGAGGTAGAGCGCGATGTCCCAGCTGTCGTGCACTTCCTTGTCGGCGTGCGCGTGATCGACGATCACGGGCACCAGCTTCTGGCCCGAGAAGGCGATCTTGTCCTTGTCGGTGAAGCCGACCGGCACGTCGTTCCAGGCGAGCCCCTTGTGGGCCAGGGCGAACTTCGTGCGCCAGCAGAACGGGCTCGGCCTCGCGTCGTTGGTGATCGCGAGATCATAGAGCGTGATCATGCAGCGTCTCCATTTCCTCCCCACGCATTGCCGTGAGGTGGACACATCTTTGAGACGGACGTCGTCGCTGTCATCCTGAGCGAAGCGAAGGATCCGTTAAGCCGTCGAAATGCACGGACCAGGCGGTGACGTACCTCAGTGAGATCCGCCCGTGCGAAGCGACGGCACAACAGGTCCTTCGCTTCGCTCAGGACGACAACGGACGCCGCCTTGCCTAGGTGTTCCACTCCGCAGCCCACGCTGGGGGGAGGGTTACAGCCCCAGCATGGCCTTGGACATGATGCCGCGCTGCACTTCCGACGAGCCGCCGTAGATCGTCATCTTGCGGCCGTTGAAGTAGCGCGGCGCCACCACGTCGACCCCTTCGGGTCCGATCGGCTCGTCGTTGGCGCCGGGCACACGCTGGGTCGGGAACGGCATGGCATAGTGCGCCGCCGCCTCGACGGCATATTCCTGGACCTGCTGCATGACCTCGGTGCCGCGCAGCTTGATCATCGACGACATCGGTCCCGGGTTCTGGCCGCTGTTCAGACGCGAATAGAACTCGAGCTCGAACATCTCGAGGCCGGCGATCTCGATGTCGGTGCGCGCCAGTTTCTCCTTCCACGCCGCATCGCCCAGCAGGGTCTTGTCGCCGTCGGCGGTGGCCGCGACCAGCCGCTTCAGGCGGTCGAACGAGCTGCGCAGGCGCGGGCTGTAGGCGCCGCCGCCGCGCTCGAACTCCAGCAGGTACTTGGCGTAGGTCCACGCCACGTTCTCATCGCCGACGCGGTTCTCGACCGGCACCTTCACGTCGGTGAAGAACACCTGGTTGACCTCGTGCGTGCCGGCACGGTTGCCATCGGACGTGATGATCGGCTCGACCTTGATGCCCGGCGTCGTCATGTCGATCAGCAGGAACGAGATACCGTCCTGCGGCTTGCCGGTGTTGGACGTGCGCACCAGGCAGAAGATCCAGTCGGCGATGTGCGCCGTCGTGGTCCAGATCTTGGTGCCGTTGACGATATAGTGGTCGCCCTCGCGCACCGCCTTGGTCTTCAGCGAGGCCAGGTCCGAGCCCGAACCGGGCTCGGAATAGCCCTGGCACCAGATCACGTCGCTGTTGAGCATCGGCGGCAGGTACTTGTCCTTCTGCGCCTGGTTGCCGAATTTCATGATCACCGGCGCGCACATGCGCGGCCCGAACGGCGAGGTGCCGGGCGCCCCGACGCGGGCCATCTCCATTTCGAAGATGTACTTCTGGGTCGGCGTCCAGCCCGGTCCGCCGAACTCCTTGGGCCAGTTGGTGCACAGCCAGCCTTTCTTGGCCAGGCGCTTCTGCCAGTCCAGCAGCCGCTCGCGGCTCATGAACGCGTTGCGCGACACCTTGGTCTCGGCGACGATCTCGGGTGTCAGGTTCTCCTTCAGCCAGTCGCGCACCTCGTTCTGGAACGCAACGTCGGCCTCGGTGAAGTTCATGTGCATGGGGCGGTCCTCGTCCGGCTGTAGTGCCTGATTGGCAGACACGGTATCCTCGGCCGACTGCGTCATCAATGCTGGCGACACGGCGTTTCGAGGCGCGGAAGCCATTGACCATCCCGCAAGGCAGTCCTCCCATGGCACGATTGGCGTCGTACAGCGTGAGACTTGTTGTGGCGGCGGTCACGGCCGCCCTGGTGACTGTGACGGCACCGGCCTCGGCGGCGCCACCCGACACACCTGACTGGAAGGCCTGCGCCGACTTTCTGACCAATGACGAGTCCGAGCCCGCCTGCACGCGGCTGATCGAGGCGCGCACGCTCGCGCCGGCCGATCTCGCGCAGGTCCATTATTATCGGGGCATGGGGCGATATTTTCGCGACCAGTTCCCGCCCGCGATCACCGACATGTCGGCCACGCTGCGCCTGATTCCCTCGCATGCCGGCGCCCGGATGATGCGCATAGCCGCCTACTGGGAAAACAGCCAGTGGCTGGCCGCCGCCGTCGACCTGGTGAGCTTCGTCTGGCGCGCGATGTTGGGTAATCTGACACACCAAGAGGACGACTCCGCCTGAGGGGAAGCCATGCCCACCCGAGTCAACCGCGCCATCGAGCTGCTGGCCCAGGGCCAGGCGATCTATTACGACGGCCCGCACAGCGGCCACATCCTGACCTACGCCCAGGGCAAGCACGATGCCGGCACCTGGGCCGACTACATCAATGTCGGCATGGAGCACGGCGCCTTCGACATGACGGGCCTGGCCGAATACATGCGCGGCATGGTCGATGGCGGGCCGACGCGCTCGGGGCACCGCACGCCTGCTGTGATCGTCGAGGCGCCGGTCAACGGTACCGACGCGGCCAATGTGCGATTCAACGCCTGGCAATTCCGGCAGATCCTGGGTCGCGGTGCGCACGGCATCCTGTTGTGCCAAGCCGAATCGGCCGATGCCGTGCGCGCGTTCGTCGAGGCCTGCCGCTACCCGTTCCAGCTGGCGGGTGTCGATCCCACCCTGCCCTCGCCCTTGGAGCGCCTGCACGGCGCGCGCCGTCCGCAGGACCATGCCGAGCTTGGGGTCGGCTCGCGTGGACGCGGCTCGGAGCCGACGGCGGCGCCGGTCTGGGGCCTGGGGCCGGATGACTACATGCAGCGCTGCGATCCCTGGCCACTCAACCCGCAGGGCGAGCTGCTGCTGGGCGTGAAGCTGGAGAGCCCCGAGGGCGTCGCCAATTGCGAGGCCATCCTCGACGTGCCCGGCCTGGGCTTCGCCGAGATGGGACCCGGCGATCTCAGCCTGTCGCTGGGCTACACGACGATCCCGCGCGATCCCTACCCGCCCGAAATGCAGGCCGCGCGCGACCGGATCCTCGCCGCCTGCCGCCAGCGGGGCCTGGCGTTCCTCGAGGGATGTACGCCGGAAAACATCGTCGCGCGAATCGACGAGGGCGTGCGCGTCATCGCCGGTCATCGCGAGGACACGGCCAAGATCGGCCGTGCTCACCAGAAGCGCACGATGGCGGTGTGACTTCTTCCCTTCCCCGTTCGCGCACGGCTGCCTGGGGAATTCCCTTCTCCCCGCGTAGGCGGGGAGAAGGTGGACGCCGCGCAGCGGCGGCCGGATGAGGGGCTTCCGGGGCATCACGACAAGACGGGATTTTTTGCTGGCACCATCGCGATCTGCATCGAGATCGCAAAGCCCCTCATCCGCCCTTCGGGCACCTTCTCCCCGCCTACGCGGGGAGAAGGGATTTCCAATCAACCTGCTACCGGCAGGCGCTTGCGCAGCTCGACCTTGTGGACCTTTTCCAAGGTGCTGCGCGGCATTTCCGCGACCAGGAGCACCTGGCGCGGGCGCTTGAAGTCGGCGAGCTTGGCGGCGCATTCGGCCATGATCCGCTCGGGCAGCTCGTTGTTGCCCTCGACCGGTGTGCCCGCCACCGGGATGACGAAAGCGACCGGCACCTCGTCGAGCATGCGATGCTTTTGTGCCACGACGGCGCATTCGCCGACGCCCGGCACCAGCGCGATCACGCGCTCGATCTCGGACGCCGCGACATTCTCGCCGCCCACCTTCAGCATGTCCTTGTCGCGGTCGGAGAACGTGATCATGCCGTCCGCATCGAGCGTCACGCGATCGCCGGTGATGAACCAGCCGTCGTCGGTGAAGCTCTCCTGCGTGGCCTGCGGGTTGTTGAGGTATTCCAGGAAGATCTGGATGCCGCGCACGCCGTGGCACTGCAGATGGCCGGTCTCGCCCGGCTCGACCGGTGTCCGCAGATCGTCACGCAGGATGCGAATGCCATAACCGGACGCCGGCCGGCCGGTCGACATCGGGCGGTTGCGCAGCAGCGCGTCGCCGATGATGCCCTGGCTCACCGTCTCGGTCATGCCCCACCAGCCGATGGTGCGCACGCCGAAGACCTCGTCGAACGGCGGCTCGTTGACGGCGTTGCCGAACATGCGGAAGTGATGCTTGGGGATCTCGTTCTGCATCAGCGCCTTGAGGAAGAACGGCAAGGTCGAGGCCCAGGTGCACTTGTTGCGCAACGCCACGTCCCACCAGCGCCGGGCCGAGAATTTCGGCTGCATCACCACGGTGCCACCAGCCCACATGGTGGGCAGGATCGAATAGGTGCGCGCGTTGGTATGGAACGACGGCATCACGACGTGATGCACGTCGTCCTGGGTCAGCATCTGATGCGCCGCCGTCGTGCGCGCACCCCACAGCGCATTGCCCTGCGTCCACAGCACGCCCTTGGGCCGCGACGTGGTGCCCGACGTGTACTGCACCGAGCCCGGCCGCCAGGGATCCGCCACGATCGCCGGCAGGTCGGCGGGATCACCATCGAGCGACCCGAAGGCATTGGCGCGGTCAGGCTTGAGGTTGGCCGGCGGCGGGCCGCCTTCGACGAGGTGCTCCGTCACCGCCAGCCAACGCAAGTTCTTGGCATTCTTGGCCACCATCTCCGCCAGCTCGGGCTGCGTGACGGCAGCGACGGCGCCACAGTGGTCGGCGAAGTATTCGAGCTCGGCGCCGGCCGAGCGCGTGTTGGTGGTCACCACCACGGCACCCAGCCGGGCGCAGGCGAACCACAGCAATTCCATCTCCGGCGAATTGTCGAGATGCACCAGCACGGAGTCGCCGGCCTTGACGCCGCGCTTGTGCAGACCGGCCGCGAGCCGCAGTACGCGGTCGCGGAACTGGCCGTACGTCCACACCTGCCGCTCGCCTTCGAACGGTTCCCAGATCAAATAGGGATGGTCGCGCCGCGTCTCTGCCCGGAAATCGAGCAGCCAGTTGACGTCGCGGCCGGCAAACGGATTGACGATGCGGCCGCGCGAGTCGGCAGGAGTAAACGAAGACATGAGCAATGCTTCCAGTCGTGGGTTTCCTCAGAACACTGCATCATAATCATCTGCATGCGCACTTCCACATGATCGCGCCCGAGAAGTGCCGACATTTCCGCTCAACAAAAAATTCATGACGCTACCGTCGGATGCAGGCAGCTTCGGAGCGCAAACCGCACCCGCACTTTTGAAATCTGCGTGCAGCAGAGTGAGTCGACTGCTGTGCGGCGCCTCGTGCGTTGACACACCCTGGGCCGTTACCTAAAGTGTCAACAGCATCATCTACACTTAAGTTTTATCACTATTTTGAAACATCAATAATAAGTGTCATGGATTCTGAAAAACGCTGAAATTTCAAGAAAACGGTCATAGTCCTGCTGCAGTAATAAAGTCGCGACTGTCGCGCCATGCCGGAGTTTCACAGTCGATCATGGCGTACGAAAACTTCGAAGGCACTCGTCCAGCAGTTGATCCCCGTGCCCGCGACGTGATCGCATCGCGTCGCCTGCCGGTGAGGACAATCAACGATGCCATGCGGCGGCATGCGGCAGAACGGCCCCACGATGTCTTCGCCGATTTTCAACTGCGCGGCGCCTCGCACCGGCTGACATTCGCCGATCTGCTGACGGGCTCGGCCCGGTACGCCGCACATTGTGTCGGCCGCGGCATCGGCCCCGGCGATGTCGTCATCATCATCCTGGACCACGGCCCCGATCTCGCCACCAGCTTCTGCGGCGTGATGGAACTGGGCGCCATCCCCTCCTTCATGCCCTACGCGACGCCGAAACAGGACGCGGCGTATTACTGGACATCGCACAAGAAGCTGTTCGACCGTATCGACCCGAAACTGATCATCACGTTTGCCGCCAACCGCGACAAGTTCGCCGCGCACTGCCCGGAGTACCTCGATCGACTGCTGCTGACGGACGCGGTGAGCGACGCGCAGGCCGCCGCGGGCGTGGATATCGACCCCGACCAGGTCGCCTTGCTGCAGCACAGTTCCGGTACCACGTCGCTGAAGAAAGGCGTGATGCTGACGCATCGCACCATTCTCGACCAGGTCAGCACGTACGCCGACAGGCTCGATTTCGGGCCGGATGACGTCGTGGCCTCGTGGTTGCCGCTGTATCACGACATGGGTCTCATCGCGACGCTCATGATGCCGCTCATCGTCGGCGCGCGTGTCGTGTTCCTTGATCCCTTCGAGTGGGTGACGCGGCCCGAGACGCTGCTTGATGTCATCGAGACCAACCGGGCCACGTTCTGCTGGCTGCCGAATTTCGCCTTCAGCCATCTCGCGCGCGTGGTGCCCGCCGCTCGCACCTTCGATCTCTCCTCGATGCGCGCCTTCATCAACTGCTCGGAACCGTGCAAGGCCAACACGTTCCGCACATTCCTGCAGCGCTTTGGTGCCGCCGGCGTACGCGAGCAGGCGCTGCAGGTGTCCTACGCCATGGCGGAGAACGTGTTCGCGGTGACGCAGACGGATCTCTCGCTGCCGTTCACGTCGTTGCGGGCCGACCGTGCCGCGTTTGCCCAGCGCGATCGCATCGAGGAAGTGTCCGAACCGGGTGATGCCATCGAGTTTCTGTCGTGCGGCCCCGCGATCGCCAACACCCAGATGCGGATCGCCGGCAAGGACGGCACCGTGCTCGACGATGGCGCCGTCGGCGAGATCCTGATCCGCGGCACCTCACTGTTTGCCGGCTACCATCGCCTGCCCGAACAGACGGCACGCAAGCTGCGCGACGGCTGGTACCACACCGGCGATCTCGGCTTCCTGTGGCGGGACCATCTCTACGTCACCGGGCGGACCGACGATCTGATCACCGTCTACGGGCGAAACTACTACGCACACGAGATCGAGGACGCCGTGAACGACGTTCCCGGGGTCATTCCCGGCCGCAGCGTGGCCATCGACGTTCCGGCACCCGAACTCGGCACGAACCAGATCGTCGTCATGCTGGAAACGCGCGACGAAGGCGCCGCACAGGCCCTGCCCCGCCAGGTCAAGACCCGCGTCGCCGCCGCCATGGGATTGGCCATCAACTCCGTCGTCGTGGAGCGGCCGGGCACACTGGCCAAGACGACAAGCGGCAAGATCAGCCGCGAGCTCAATCGATTGCGCTATCTCAACCGGGAAGGCCGCTGACATTGTCTGAAAACCTCACCTTTGAACGCGTCCGGGATGTGATTGCCGACACTTTCGGTATCGACCCGGCGACGATCACATCGGAGACCTCGGCTGAGGATGTCGACGGCTGGGATTCGGTCGCGCATGCCTCGCTGATCGTCGGATTGGAGGGTGCGTTCGGCAAGACCATCCCGATCGACCGCGCCTTTGACGTGCCCAACGTCGGCGCACTGGTCGACCTGCTGCAATCGCTGTGACGGGCGCCGCCATGCCCAAGCGGATCCTCATCTACGCCAATTGCCAGGGCCTGGTGGTGGCCAAGGCCGTGCGCGCCCACCCGGACCTCGCCGCAGCGGACATCCGCGTCCTCGAGAACTACAAGGACGATCCGGCGGTCGTGCGGGTTGCCGCCAGCAGCGATCTGGTCTTGGCGCAGGTCGTTCACGGCGAGAAATTCCGCAAGAGGTTCGCCGCCATCACCGCGGCGCTGCCGCCGGAGGCGCGGATCGTGCGCTTTCCCGCCATGCACGCTAGCCACCTGTGGCCGCAATTCTTCCAGGACTACACGGTCAAGCCGGAACCCGGCTACAAGCACGGGCGCTTTCCCTGGGGCGACAAGCTGCTGATCAATCTCGTGCGCCAGGGCCTGCCCAAGGCGGAGGTTCTTGACCAGTATCTCAGCGCCGACCTCGCCGGGAAGTTCGATCTCAAGGGCCTCTACCGCCTGGCGTTGGGCGGCATGCAGCAGCTCGAGACCGAGTGCGACGTCGCCATCTCCGACATCTATGAGCAGAGCATCTTCGAGCGGCAGACCTTCTTTTCGCCCTATCACGCCGCCAACCACATCGTGAACGTGATCTCAAACCGCCTGTTTGCCGCGCTCGGCCTGCGCACGCTGCAGGAAGACGAGTTGCCTCAGGGCAATCTGCTGCGCGACGCCGAGCTGCCGATTCATCGCAGCGTCGCTTCCTTCTTCGGCGTCAAATTCATACACCCGGATACCACCTACCTGTCGCGCACCGGCGCCCAGGTGAGCGAGCGCGAGCTCTGCGCGGAATATGTCGACTGGCTTTTGCAACGCCAGGCGGAAGCGGCCAAGCCGGCGGCCGCCACCGCGTGAGCTGACGCTGGCGCGATCACAAGGACTGAAACGGCGCTCGGTCGGGCGGACAGACGCTGGGGGCGCGCGACTCTGTCGCGCGTCTTCGTCTGGATCGACACATGACGCGCCACGGAGTGGCGCGCCCCCAGCGTGTGGTCGAGCTGCCTTAGCCCAATTCCTTTCAGGCACAGAGGCACCTTCGACGCACTCAAAGATTTTCTCTGTGTTTCTCTGTGCCCTCTGTACTACTGACCTCACGAATCGTCGCGCGCTGAGGCGGTTCTTCCCTCCCCCACGCAGTGGGGGAGGGAAGGCGAAGGCGCCTTTGGCTGCGGCCAACGGCTGCGCTGTGCCTTCCGCTCATGCGGGTCGATACACCGCAGGGTCCTTCGCTTCGCTCAGGACGACAAGTAGAACCGCTCCTAGCGCTTGCCGCCGCGCGATAGGGCCGCTGCGAGCGCGTCGGTGACCACCTCGTAGCCTTCCCGGCGCAGATGGAGATGGTCGCCCGTGTAGTAGTGGCATCGCGCCTTGTCATAGGCCTCGCAGAGCAGCTTGTCGTGAACCGGCACGAAGGTATAGCCCTGTGCCGCCGACAGCAGGGCCAGGTCGTGATTGATGGTCTTGATCTTGTCGACGAAGCTGGCGAGGCGCTCGCCGCGCGGCAGCAGTGAAATGACGACCAGCCGGGCTGCCGGCGCCTGGCGCCGTTCCTCGGCCAGCACCGCCGCGATCCCCCACACCACTTCGCAGGCCGGCCGGTCGAGATTGTTGGTGCCGATGAGATTGATGATGTCGCCACGCAGTCCCGCCGGAAAGGCGATCTGCTGCAACCGCCACAGCACGTTCTCGGTGCGATCGCCGTTGACGCCGAAATTGAAAATGCGCCCGGGCCGGCGGCGCTGCAGGATGTCCAGCGGCCAGTTGTAGATCTGCGAATCGCCCACGAGATACGTGTCGAACGATGCGTTCACCATCAGCTCGCGCTGGCGTTCGACATGTTGGCGCCAATCACCGACACCCTTCGCATCGCCCGACCGCGGCTCGGGCGTCGTGGTGATCACGGGACCGACCGGCGCCGGACACAGGAGCGTCCGCTCCTGGGCATGCCCTGCCGGGACAACGACACCCGAAACCAACAGGCACAGCGCTGCCGACGCTGAACGCAAACAAAGCCACGCCATCACGCGCACTCCTCGCGGCTGGGGTGTCAGTCGCCGTATCCCGGCGGCGGTGCGAAGCCGCCGATGAGGTCGGCCAGCCGCTTGGCGACATCGATCGCGGTGCGATCCTCCAGATACGGCCCGACAATCTGCATACCGACCGGAAGGCCGGCCTTGGTGCGCCCGATGGGGACGGTCGCGACCGGCAGCCGTACATTGCCGATCAATCCCGCCCAGCGCAGCGCGTCGACATAGGAGCGCGTCTTGCCGTTCACCGTGAGTTGCCGGGACAGCATGTCGGGCGACTGATCATGCGCGAACGCCGCCGTCATCAGCACCGGACACAGAAATACGTCCCAGTCGCGAAAGAACGCCGCCCAGGCGGCGCGCTCGTTCTGACGCGCCGCGCTGGCCTTGATATAGGCCGCATGCCGCATCGTGGCGCCGCGCGCGAAGAGATCACTGTAAGCCGTCGACTCCGGCGCCGCGCGGCCCTTGGCTTCCAGAGCCTGCATCACTGGCTCGGGAAAATCGGACGCCATGGTCGCCGCCAGCATCTGATAGTAGGTGCGGAAGCTTTGGTCGAAGTCGAGATCCGGCTTGGCATCGGCGCACCTGGCGCCGGCCTTGGATAGCGCCTGGGCCGCGGCCCGGATCAGGTCGGCAATCTCGCTATCGACCGGACAGAATGGATCGTCGGCGCAGACCGCGATCCGGTAGTCCTGCAGCCGCTGGTGCCGCGGCTTGGGCAATTCGACCCGCCAGGCCGGCGCGTTGAATTCATCCGGTCCCGCGATCACCGACAAGGCAAGATCGAGATCCTCGGCCGAGCGCGCCAGCGGGCCGACGACAGCAATGTCGACCTGGAGCAGCGAATTGGGAGGCCCGGGTACGTGACCGCGCATCGACACCAGGCCGTAGCTGGGCTTGTGGCCATAGACGCCGCAGAAGTGCGCCGGGTTGCGGATCGAGCCACCGATGTCGCTGCCCAGTTCCAGGGGTGTCAGCCCGGCGGCCAGCGCCGCTGCCGACCCGCCGGAGGAGCCGCCGGGACCGCACGCGGTGTTCCACGGGTTGTTGGTGGTGCCGTAGACTGCGTTGTAGGTCTGCAGGTCGCCGGCGAACAGCGGCACGTTGGTCTTGCCGAAGATGACGGCGCCAGCGTCGACCAGGCGCTGCACGGCATCGGCATGGCGCTGCGCGGCGTTGGCCTTGAGCGCGGGCGAACCCGCCGTCGTCGGCAGGCCGTGCAGACGGCCCCACGATTCGCCGCGCTGGCGTGCGGCGTCGGCTTGGCGCGCCCGCTCGCGAGCCTGATCGACGTCGCGCACGACGATGGCATTGATCGGCGGATTATGGCGCTCGGCCCGCGCCAGCAGGTGGTCGAGCAGCTCGAGCGAGCTGACGCGGCGCGCCTCGAGATCCGACAACAGCGTCGTTGTCGTGCGGTAGCCGAGATCCATCGCGTCCCTCCGAGTCTTGCGTGCCGCTTGCCGCCAGCTTACGGACCCAACGGCCGACCGTTCAAGCCGGCGCGCGACTATCGGCGCAACGCTGCATCAACCGGGTACGACCTCGTACACGATGGCCGCGTAGTGGCATCCGGCTGCCGCCAGGACGAAGCCGTGCCAGATCGCGTTCTGGAACGGCAACCGTGTCCACAGGTGGAAGACCACGCCCAGGCTGTAGAGCGCGCCGCCGACGATCAGCAGCACGAACCCCGGAACCGAAATCCCCTTCAGCAGCGGATCGAGCACCACCACGATGCACCAGCCCAGCAGCAGGTAGACCACGATCGACAGCCGCTCGAAGCGGCGCGGCCACGCCAGCTTCATCACGACCCCGGCCAGGGCGACCGTCCACACGAACGCCAGCAGGCCGAAGCCCCAGGCGCCGCCGATCACCTGCAACGCGAATGGCGTATAGGTACCGGCGATCATCACGAAGATCGCCGAGTGATCGAGCCGGCGCAGCACGCGCTTGAAGGTGCCGTCACGCGCCATGTTGTAGAGCGCCGAGCACGACAGCATGCCCATCAAGCCACTGGAATAAAGGCTGACACTGACCACCATGCGGTAGCCGGCCGACGGCAGCGCCAGCACACCCAGCACGACACAAGCGATCAGCCCCGAGCTGATGCCGATGACATGAATGATATTGTCAACAAGACGCTCGGCCGGCCGGTATGAACGCGGGAGGATGGTGTTCATGGAGGACACAACTCCGGTCAATGCCTCGGCGTGAACGTATCACCTGTTGCTGCGAACACCGCGGGGAATTTTTATGACCAGAAGCTGCGCTCCCGGTGCCGCCCTACTCCCAGCGGCCGCGGCGCTTGATGGCGACACTGATGGGCCCCTGGATGAAGCCCTTGGCGCGCAGGCCCGGTAGCCACTCGGCCAGTTCCTTGATGGTGGCGTCGTGGGGATGGCCGATGGCGATGGCGACGCCCTGGCGTCGCGCCACCCGCTCGGTCTCGGCGAGCTGCTGGCGCACGTTGTCGCTGCTGTCGACATCGTCCAGAAACACATGGCGATCGACGTGCGGCATGCCCAGTTCCTCGGCCACCATACCGCCGACGCTCTGCGCGTGGGTGCGCGAATCGAGCCAGGCAAGACCACGGGCCTGCATCTGCTTGAGCGCCGTCTCGACTCCGGGCCGCCAGGTCGTGAAGCGGCTGCCCATGTGGTTGTTGACCGCGACATAGCCGCTGAAACTTTCCAGGGCCGCCACCGTGCGGCGCCGGATGGCATCTTCCGCCAGGGTCGTCAGCAAGGCGTTCGGACCGGGATCGACGCCGCTGGACATCGGCTCCATCGGCAGGTGCAGCATCAGCTCGTGACCGCGCCCGCGTGCCGTCTGCGCCTGCTCCTGCAAATCGCGCGCATAGGGCAGATAGGACAATGTCAGTGGCGCCGGCAGGTCCAGCACGCGCCGCGAGCGCGGGCGATCCAGGCCCATGTCATCGATCACGATCACGATCAGAGGCCGCGAGCGATCGTCCTGGAAGGCAATGGCGTTGCGCACCCACGTCGCCTCGCGCGGCAACCGCCGGGCGGCAACGGTGACGGGCGGCCGCTCCTCGTAGACCGGCCGCGGCTGCCCTTCCGACTCGGTATAGCGCGGCAGGTCCGGCAATTCGTCGATGCTGGCGTATTTCGGCACCGGCTGCGGCACGCTCTTGGCACCGGGCGGCGGCCCCGGCCGCGACGGCGTCGCCACGTGCGTTTTCGGACTGCCGACAAACAGCTGGGCCAGGAAGTAGCCGCCGCCGATCCCGACGATCATCAGCACCGTGAGGCCGGCGAGCCCGACGGAGGTACGCCGCGAGGCGATGGCCTGATACACGCGCTGCCACCGCGCGCCGAGCCAGCCCAGGACGGCGTCAAGCCGGGCGCCCGCGGTCGCCGGCGGCGCGCCGGCACGGCCGCGCGTGCCTTTCCTTGAACGTGTCGTCTTGCGGCCCGTCTTGGCGGACCGCTTCGGGCCTTGCGTCATCAGAGGGGGAATATCCGTTATCGTTGCGGCGACTATAGCATGCCGCCACCCGGCCTCAGAAGAGTCGTGGGCCGTTCATCAACACCAGGCCGGCAACGATCACGGCCGCAGCGGCAACACGACGCGGCCCGAATGGCTCGCCCAGCAGCAGCGTTCCCATCAGAGCACCGAACAAAACCGAGGTTTCGCGCAATGCCGCGACATGCGCCATGGGCCCCTGCGACATCGCCCAGATGGCAATGCCATAGCCCAACGCGGCGATCGTCCCGCCGGCAGCGCCCCGCCACCAGCCACGTTGCAGGTAGCGCACGACCGCCTCCCGGCGCGTGAGCAGCGCGAACAGGAACAGCCACGGCCCCTCGATAATGTTCTGCCAGGCTATGTAGGCGATCTTGTGCTCGAGCGTCGGGCCGGCGGCACGCACACCCAGGCCGTCGGCAATGATGTAGCCCGCGATGGTAAGCCCGGTCAGGAGGGCGAACAGCGTCGCCAGGCGGTGGCGCCGAACGGCGTCGATCGTGGCCTTGCCGGGCGCGCGCCGGGTGGGCAGCGCCAGCGTGATGACGCCGACGCTGAGCAGAACCACCCCGGCGATATCCTGCAGGCGCAGGGCCTCGCCCAGCAACCGGCCCGAGACCAGCGCGACCAGCAGCGGCCCCATGCCCCGCGCGATGGGATAGGTATGGCTGAGGTCGCCATGGGCGTAAGCCTGCAGCAGGAAGACGTAGTAGAAGAGATGGATCACGGCCGAAGCGAGCAGCCACTTCCAGGCCGGCGCCGCGATCGGCGGCAGGAACGGCGCTATCACGGCACCCAACACCATGCCGCTCATCATGATGACGCCGAACGTGGTGACGCGGTCGGTGGCGTCAGACTTCAGAATGGCGTTCCATGACGCATGCATCAGGCCGGCGGCCAGCAGCAGGCCGATCACCAGCGGATCAAGAACGGTGGACATCGAGGGGAAAACGGGACGCGTTGCTTCTGTTCTGGGCAGTCAGCTTACGCCCTGCCGTCGCACGCGTCATGGACAACAGGTGCCCTGGTTGTAGAGGCCGTGACAACCCGGAAAACACTGTCTGGAGCCTATCTTGTTCACACGGAATCGCCCTTTCTCGTCGTCCTGAGCAAAGCGAAGGACCCTGCGGTGCGTGGTCTAGAGAATGCCGGCGCTGGTGATCATCAGTGCCGCCGACATTCGATGCCAACACCGCAAGATCCTTCGCTGCGCTCAGAGGATGTGATCCATTCCTTCCCCCGGAGGGGGAAGGTGCCCCGAAGGGGCGGAAGGGGGATGTTCGAACAGAATCGATGCCATTCAGTGACACAGAATCCGTTGCAACATCCCCCTTCCGGCGCTTCGCGCCACCTTCCCCCCTCCGGGGGAAGGATAAAATCTCAAGCGCTCAGGATGACAGTGGCGGTGAAACACCCTGCTTCCATCTGATCGGGATACGCTCTAGGGTGCGCGCCACAGGAGTTTCGGCCATGCTTCTCGTCATCGATAACTACGACAGCTTCACCTACAACCTCGTCCACTTCATCGGCGACGTCGGTGGGCGCTGTGTCGTGCGGCGCAACGACCAGATCGCCGTCGACGAGGCACTGGCCTTGAAGCCGGCCGGGATTGTCCTGTCGCCCGGCCCATGCACGCCCAACGAAGCCGGCATCTGCCTCGACCTCATCACGGCGGCAGCCAAGGCCCAGGTGCCGTTGTTCGGCGTCTGCCTGGGCCACCAGGCGATCGGCCAGGCGTTCGGCGGCAAGGTCGTGCGCGCGCCGGTGCCGATGCACGGCAAGCTGTCGGAGGTCACGAACACAGGCAAAGGCGTCTTCGAGGATGTGCCCTCGCCGTTCTCGGCCACGCGCTACCATTCGCTGATCGTCGAGCGCGACAGCCTGCCCGAGAGCCTCGAGATCACCGCCCGCCTGCCGGACGGCATCATCATGGGCATGCGCCACAAGACACTGCCGATCCATGGCGTGCAGTTCCACCCCGAGAGCATCGCCTCGCAGCACGGCCACAAGATCCTGGAAAATTTCCTGAAGATCTGCGGCGATCACCCCAGCCAACAGAAACGCGCGGCCTAGAGCGTTTCTTCGCTTGATGGAATCAGCCACTGCTGTCGTCCTGAGCGAAGCGAAGGACCTTGCGGTTGATCACTCACAGAGTGTTGGCACTGATGAAACGTCAGCGCCGACAGTGTTGATACCAACACCGCAAGATCCTTCGCTTCGCTCAGGATGACAGGGGCGGCCGACCCGCCGTTTCCATCAAACAATGAAACGCTCTAGCTCACCCCTTCCGGGTCAGCGCAACGACGTACACGCAGGCGCGGCGCGTCTCGTTGCGGAACCGGCAGGGCGATGGTGGCCCCAGCGCCAGGCAATCGCCGGGACCGAGGTGATGCACGACGTCGCCTTCGACAAAGGTCAACCGGCCGGACAGCACCCATACGAGCTGGCGCAGGAACACGAATGCCGATTCGGGGTATGGCACATCGGCTCCCGGCGGCAGGTGCACATGCACCAGCTCGATCGGCACATCCGAGGGCGGCGACACCTGGCGGCGCTCATAGCCGGTAGCCGGGTCGACCCACGCTGGTGCTTCGCTCGCCCGGCGCAACCGACCGGACGGGCTGGGCGGGTCGGCGACAAGGCGCGACAGCGAGATTTCGAAGGCGCCCGAGAGCCGGCCGAGCAGCGCCGCGGTCGGGCTGGCCTCGGCACGCTCGATCTTGCTGATCATCGCCTTGGACACGCCCGACCGTTGGGCCAGATCGGCCAGCGACCAGCCGCGGGCGTCGCGTTCGCCCTTCAGGCGGGCGGCGATGCGGGGCGTCGGGTCGTCCGATTTCATTGACATTCGTCCACTATAGTGGAAGATCGCCCCTGACGCGAGGCCCTTCCGCACGCAGGTGAATGATGCCCAAGACCGATCTGTCACCCGAGTCGCTGGCGGCGCAGGCGCTGGGCTGGATCGACGAGACAACACGTGCGGTCGTGCCGCCGATCCATCTGTCGACGACCTATCTGCGCGATCCCGACAACCAGTACCGTTCCGGCCGCGTCTACAGTCGCGCCGATTCGCCCAACTACAATCAGCCGGAAGAGCTGCTCACCAAGCTGGAGAACGGGGCCGCCGCGATGGTGTTCTCATCCGGCATGAGCGCCGCGAGCGCCTGCTTCCTGGCGCTGGCGCCGGGGGATCACGTCGTCGTCTCGCGGGTGATGTACTGGTCGCTGCGCAACTGGCTGATGAACTTTGCGACGCACTGGGGGCTGAAGGTCGAGTTCGTCGACACCGACCGCATCGATGCCGTCAAGGCGGCGATCCAGCCCGGCCGCACCAAGCTGATCTGGATCGAAACGCCGGCCAACCCGCTGTGGTCCATCAGCGACATCGCTGCGCTGTCCGACCTGGCGTACCGCGCCGGTGCCCGGCTGGCTGTCGATTCGACCTGCGCCACACCGGTCTTCACCCGCCCGCTCGAACTGGGCGCCGACATCGTCATGCATGCGGCCACCAAATACCTCAACGGCCACAGCGACGTGATCGCCGGCGCGCTGGTGACGGCACGCGACGACGAGTACTGGCAGCGAATCCGCGCCATCCGGGGCCAGCTTGGCACGGTGCTGGGCGCACTGGAGTCGTACCTGCTGCTGCGCGGCATGCGCACGCTGTTCCCACGCGTGCGGACGGCCAGCGCCAACGCGCAGTGGCTCGCCGAGCGCCTCGTGGCCTTCCCCCAAGTCGAGGCGGTTCTCTACCCGGGCCTGCCCGACTTCGTCGGCCGGGCCGTCGCCGCCAAGCAGATGCGCGGCGGCTTCGGCGCCATGATGTCGATCCGCGTCAAGGGCAGCACCGAGATCGGTGTGACCGGCGAACAGGCCGCCATCGCCGTCGCCGCCCATACGACGCTGTGGAAGCGCGCCACATCGCTGGGCGGTGTCGAGAGCCTGATCGAGCATCGCGCCAGCGTCGAGGGCAGCGGCACGCCGGCACCTTCGGATCTGCTGCGGCTGAGCGTCGGCATCGAGGCCAAGGAAGACCTGCTGGCCGACCTCCGCCAGGCATTGGCCGCCGCGCATCGCCGCAACACGGACTGACCCCTAGCACAGCGACGGTCCGATCACACTATCATCCCGAGCGTAGCGAGGGATCTCCTGGGAATGGAGTCTCCGTTCGCGGGAGATCCCTCGCTACGCTCGGGATGACAACCGCTTCTCACGCGCGCGGTCCGAACGAAGCAGACGCTTGCCTTGTGTGCCGCCGTGCGCGACCTTCCGTATGAACGGCCATTCATACGGAGGAAATCATGGCAGGGCGCCTGCAGGACAAGGTTGCGATCATCACCGGCGGCGGCAGCGGCATGGGCCGCGATACCGTGCTGCGGTTTCTCGAGGAAGGCGCCCGTGTCCTCGTCGCCGACATCAACGAGGATAACGGACGCGAAACGGTGGCGCTGGCCAAGGCCCAGGGCCACGCCGACCGCGCCGCGTTCGCGCGCTGCGATGTCGCCGACGAAAGCGATGTCGCCGCCATGGTCGCCGCGGCGGAACGCACCTTCGGCACGCTCGATATCGCCTACCTGAACGCCGGCGTCGGCGGCGCCTTCGGGCCGATCGGCGAGACCTCCGTCGAGGGCTGGGACTACACGTTCGCCGTGCTGGTGCGCTCCGTGTTCCTGGGCATGAAGCATGCGTCGCTGGCCATTCGGCGCCACGGCCGCGGTGGCGCCCTGCTGAGCACGGCATCGATTGCCGGCATGATCGGCGGCGGCGGCTCGCACGCCTACTCCGCCGCCAAGGCGGCCGTCATCAGCCTGACCGAGAACGTCGCCGCCGAGCTGGCGCCACATCGCATCCGGGTCAATGCCATCGCGCCCGGTGTCATCTCGACGCCCCTGCTTCATCGCGGCAAGCCGGAGAAGTACGAATCGCAGTTCACGCGCCAGCCCTGGCCGGAGCGCGGCGAGGGCAAGCACATCGCGACGGTCGCCACCTTCCTGTGCTCGGACGATGCGCGCTTCATCACCGGCGAGACGGTCAAGGTCGATGGCGGGCTGCTGGCGCAGGGCCTCGCCCTGTGGGGCGCCGCTGGCGACAACCCGCTGTTGCGCGCGCCGGGCGTGAACTACGGATCGACCGGACGGCGCTGACGAAGCTGGAAACGTGCCGCTCTTAGGCGCGCACGGCGGCTCGTACCGGACCGCGCGCCTCCGGCGCGCTCATGAGCGCGGCGGGAGCCGCGCGGTCCATTTCGCTACCGTGCGCCGAGCTTGACGGGCCCCGTGAAAGCCGCAAAGTTTGGCTCACGTCGTATCTGGAATTGGTTCGAAATTGGTTCAAGAGTGCGTATCGCCGATCCGTGACTTCCGTTTCGCCTCGCTGTTGCAGCGCGTATCGTGCGGCCAGGCTCATGGGGAGAGGCGCACCCTTGCCTGAACGCGACAGCCAGCGACCGGTCCTCGACGTCAGGGATCTCAAGACGTTCTTCCCGACCGACACCGGCACGGTGCGGGCGGTGAACGGCGTCAGCTTCGCTGTGCGCGAAGGCGAGACGCTGGCCATCGTCGGCGAGTCCGGATCGGGCAAGTCGGTGACCGGACTCACCATCATGCGCCTGCTGGGACGCACCGGCGCGGAGATTGCGGGCGGCGAGATCTGGCTGACGCGCGGCGACGGCGGCCGGGTCGATCTGGCGCGGCTGCCAGAAGCGGCGATGGAGCGCCTGCGCGGCAGCGAGATCGCCATGATCTTCCAGGATCCAATGTCGAGCCTCAATCCGGTGTTCCCGGTGGGCGACCAGATCGCCGAGCCGCTGCGGCTGCACAAGGGCCTGTCGCGCCGCGCCGCACGCGTGGCGGCGATCGAGCTGCTCGAGCTGGTCGGCATCTCCGATCCGGCGCAGCGAGTCGATGCCTTTCCGCACCAGCTGTCGGGCGGCATGCGCCAGCGGATCATGATCGCCATCGCGCTGGCGTGCGAGCCGCGCCTGTTGATCGCCGACGAGCCGACGACGGCGCTCGATGTAACGGTCCAGGCGCAGATCATTGCCTTGCTGCGCGAGCTGCAGACCCGCCGGCGCATGGCGATGAT
>DATEIF010000756.1:0-2258 GCA_035279205.1 Vineibacter sp. | reverse complement strand
CGACTTGTCAGATGAGAAGCTGGGGCTGGCGCGGCAGCTGGGCGCCACGGATACCGTCAACGCCCGAGATGCCGATCATGTTGCCCAGGTCCGCGACATGACCGGCGGTGGCGTCGACTACGCCTTCGACCTTGCCGGCACGATCAAGGCCATGGAGACGGCGTACGCGGTCACGCGTTGGGGCGGCACCACCGTGAGCGCCGGCCTGTCGCCGATCAGTGCCGACTTCACCTTCAAGCAAAGCGGGCTGGTGAGCGAGGAGAAGACGATCAAGGGCAGCTACATGGGCAGTTGCGTGCCGGTGCGCGACATCCCGCGCTTCATTGCGCTGTACCAGCAGGGCAAGCTGCCGGTCGATCGCATGGTGAGCCAGCGCGTGTCGCTCGACGAGCTCAACGAAGGGTTCGACCGCCTGCAGGCCGTGGCCACGGTCCGGCAGCTACTGGTGCCGCATCTGCGCCACTGACCCGCGATCCGATCCATGCAACCGCTGCTGTCTCCGGGTGATCCGCCGCCATTCACCACGGTCAATCCGGCCGGCCGTTTCCCGCTGCTGCTGTTGTGCGACCACGCCGGCAAGGCGGTGCCTGCGGTACTCGACGGGCTCGGCATTCCCGAGGCCGAGCTGTCGCGCCATATCGGCTGGGACATCGGTGCGCTCGATGTCGCGGTCGAACTGTCGCGCCTGCTCGATGCGCCGCTGGTGGCCTCGACCTATTCGCGCCTGGTGATTGATTGCAACCGCTGGCCCGGTGGCGAGGGCTCGATTCCCGAGGTTAGCGACGGCACCAAGGTGCCGGGCAATGTCGGTCTCACCGAGGTCGGCATCCGGGCGCGCGCCGAGGCCTGCTTCTGGCCCTATCACAACGAGGTCGAGCGTCTGATCGCGGGCTTCGCCGGTCGCGGCGTGAAGCCGGCACTGTTCGTCGTGCACAGCTTCACCCCGGCGATGGGGGGCGTGCCGCGACCCTGGCAGCTTGGCGTGCTGTGGCGCACCGACGAGCGCCTGCCGCTGCCGTTGCTGGCCGAGCTGCGCAGGCTCGATGGCGTGCTGACCGGCGACAACGAGCCGTATTCGGCGCGCGCCAGCTACGAATACACATTGACGGCCCACGCCGATCCGCACGACCTGCCGCACTGCTCTCTTGAGATTCGGCAGGACCTGATCGGCACGCGAGAGGATGCCATCGCCTGGGCGCGGCGCCTGGCCCCGGCTGTGACCGCCGCGGTCACAGCCGCTCTTAAGGTATTCTAATAATTCTTAACCTTTCCTAACGTTGAATTAGCACAGTGCGGCTGTTATGACTCGCCTCCTCACTCCTGTATGACCAAGAACGGCGTTCATCCGGTGGCAGCCTGAGGATTGGATTTCTCGCCAGCGGAGTGCGTGACTGTTTCAAGCGAAACCGATGGAGGCGAACGATGCCGCTCAGAATCAATGACGAAGCGCCCAATTTCACGGCCGAAACCACGCAGGGCACCATCACCTTCCATGACTGGATCGGCAACGGCTGGGCGATCCTGTTC
Organism: Vineibacter sp.; assembly: GCA_035279205.1. GTDB lineage: Bacteria > Pseudomonadota > Alphaproteobacteria > Reyranellales > Reyranellaceae > Vineibacter. The sequence goes on along the minus strand of DATEIF010000756.1, from coordinate 731 downwards.
TCGCATCCCAAGGATTTCACGCCGGTCTGCACCACCGAGCTCGGCTACATGGCGGGCTTGAAGTCGGAGTTCGACAAGCGCAATTGCAAGATCTTGGGGCTCAGCGTCGATCCCGTCGATGACCATGGCCGGTGGGCGAAGGACATCGAGGAGACGCAGGGTCACGCCGTGACCTACCCGATGATCGGCGATCCGGAGCTGAAGGTCGCCAAGCTCTACGACATGCTGCCGGCCGATGCGGGCGACACGTCCAAGGGCCGCACGGCGGCCAACAACGCCACCGTGCGCACGGTCTTCCTGGTCGGCCCCGACAAGAAGATCAAGATGTCGCTGACCTATCCGATGAGCACCGGCCGCAACTTCGACGAGGTGCTGCGCGTGCTCGACTCGGTGCAGCTCACCGCCAAGCACCAGGTGGCGACGCCGGTGAACTGGAAGCAGGGCGAGGACGTGATCATCGTGCCCGCCGTCTCCGACGAGGACGCCAAGAAGAAGTTCCCGGGCGGCTGGAAGGCGGTCAAGCCCTACCTGCGCATCGTCCCGCAACCGCGCGACTGACGTTGTTTCCCTTCCCCACGAAGTGGGGAAGGTGGCCGAAGGCCGGATGGGGATCCGACGTGATCTTGGCAACTGAGACCACGTCGGCTCCCCTCCGCCCCTTCGGGGCACCTCGCCACTGCGTGGGGAGGACGATCACAGCCAGCCCGCGGTCTTGATCGCCGTGACGTTGG
>DATEIF010000755.1:0-8456 GCA_035279205.1 Vineibacter sp. | reverse complement strand
AGGCCCGTCCGCTCGGTGTCCTCGCCGTGGTAGAGGGCGATTCCCTCGGCGTTCTCGCGCACGCGCACGAGTCCGAAGCGGAAGTCGGCCTCGAAGCGCTGCTGCTGGAAGTTCAGCAGCACCAGCGGCCGGCCGATCTTGTGCGTCAGCCAGGTCCCGAATATGGAGTAGACGAGGGCGACCCAGACCATGTAGCCGGGGATCGTCACATCAAGGCCGAAGACCGTGAACGACAGCGGTCCCGACAAGGTCCACAGCAGGAACAGGAACGAGAACAGCGTGACGAAGGCACTCAGCAGGCCGATCGACAGCGACATGGTGTAGCTGACGAACAACCGCACGTCGTCGGCGATACGCTGGTCCGGGTTGTCGGTGGTGCGGGACAATTCGATGCGGTAGTAGGCGCGGTCCGACAGCCACCGATCGACGAAGCGCCCGGTCAGCCACCGGCGCCATCGTACCTGCAGCCACTGATCGCAGTAGAAGGCCGCCAGGACGGCCGCGATGTAAATGACGGCCAAGCCGGTAAACACCCACAGTTCATGGGTAAAGACTTCCCAATTTTTTTCCTGCAGGGCGTTGTAGAACCGCGCGTTCCAGAAATTGAACTGCACGTTGATGTAGACGATGAACAGGTTGATCGCGATCACGATGATGAGCAGACTCCATGCCCACCAGCGATCCTCGGAGCGAAAATAGGGAACTGCCAGCGTTCGCAGGTCGGTCAAAAAGGCGCGTACACGAGCAAGCCGTGTCAAATGTTTCGTGGTGTCCATCGCGCGTTCCCGGGTGAATTTGGCGTACGACTCGTTGAGGGCGGTCCCCTATAACGGGGCCCATAATGAGCATTGATGCGCGGCGATGGCGAGTCGCCGGCGCCGAGGATGGTTTGTCGTTCATGTCGATGTCTGCGTCAGATTCCGGTCATGGTGCCGCCTCGATCGACAGCCGCCGCGTGGCGCTGGACGTCCTGCAAGCCGTCTTGCGCCGATCCCAGCCATTGGAGGAGACGCTCGTACGCTATCCGGGATTTTCGGCGCTGGAGCCGCGTGACCGGGCGTTTGTACGCCTGCTGGTGGCGACGGTGCTGCGGCGGCTGGGCGAGATCGATGCCCTGCTGGCGGCGTGCCTGGAGAAGCCGCTGCCCGACAACGCCGATCTGGTCGTGGACGCGCTGCGAATCGGCGCCGCACAACTGCTGTTCCTCGACACGCCGGCGCACGCTGCCGTCGATACATCGGTGCGGCTGGTCGCGGGATCGGTGCTGGATCGGTTCAAGGGCCTGGTCAATGGCGTGCTGCGTCGCGTGTCGCGCGAGCGCGACACGCTGCGGCCGGCGCCGCAGGATGCCGGCCGCCTGAACACGCCGGCCTGGCTCTGGGACTCCTGGGCTGCCGCCTACGGCGAAGCCGCGACCCAGGCCATGGCGGATCAGCATCTGCGCGAAGCGCCGCTCGATTTCAGCCTGCGCGATCCTGCAACGGGCGCCGAATGGGCCCGGCGGCTGGAGGCCGATATTCTGCCCAGCGGCACGCTGCGGCGGGCCGCCGGCGGGCGCATTGAGGACCTGCCCGGCTACGCCGAGGGCGCGTGGTGGATCCAGGATGCGGCTGCGGCGCTGCCGGTGCGTCTGCTGGGCGATCTGCGCGGTCGTTCCGTGATCGACCTCTGCGCCGCGCCGGGCGGTAAGACCCTGCAGCTGCTGGCGGGAGGGGCGCGGGTCACCGCCGTCGACCTGTCGGCGCGGCGCATGGCCCGACTGGCCGACAACCTGCGCCGCATCGGCCTCGCGGCGGATCTGGTGACGGCCGACGCGGCCCGCTGGCGGCCCCATGCCGCCGCCGATGCCGTCCTGCTCGACGCGCCCTGTAGCGCCACCGGCACCTTGCGGCGCCACCCCGATATCGCCCGTGCCAAGGGCCCGGCTGACATTGCCCGGTTGGCCGCCGTCCAGGACCGGCTGCTGGCGGCAGCCGCCGACATGCTGCGACCGGGCGGGCTGCTGATCTACGCCGTCTGCTCGCTGCAGCCGCAGGAAGGGCCTGACCGCGTGGCGGCGGCGGTGCGTGCCCTGCCGCTGGACATCCAGCCGGTCCTGCCGGCGGATCTGCCCGATCTCAGTGAGGCGATCACGCCGCAGGGCGATGTGCGGACCTTGCCGTCCTTTTGGGCTGCCCGCGGAGGGATGGATGGCTTCTATATCGCGCGGTTGCATCGGCGTGGATAAGCTGAATCCTGCAACCCGACGCGGGAGGATGATGGAATGGTCCCGAATTCTCCATAACGGGTTTTTGACGCCGTTAAAATATTGATATTTCTTGGTTTAATCGCGAATCGTAGCCGTTAGCGGATGTTTTTCCAGCCAGAACAGAAACTTTCTTTGACATTCAACTCACGAAAATATACAAGGATTTCGTAGCCGAAATAAACGGCACATGCGCTGGTCGAGTGATGCGGCGCATCCATAAAAGTGGTCGCGCGTTGATCGAGGCGTACCGGACCCGTCTATTCGGTCCGGACATTTCAACCAAAAGCATAGAAGGGCAGTGATTCGCTCTTGATCGACGTGGCCATGCGTCACGTCAGCGTCCCTCACCGAAGCACCCTCGCTCGCCGCGGTTGGTTGGAACCGTCTGATGAGCACAGGGCGCAGAGTTCCATCTCGACGCCGATCGTCTCTCCTCTCTCTCTTCGACGGCGTGACGGGTGAACTAGGCGACGACGGGCGAGGTGCAACCTCGAATGAGGGGCGCATCAGGAAGAGTCGGAGCTCGTTTGTGCCGGCGGAAACAATAAGTCAGGACGTAAAGGCGGTTGCGCGCCGGTAAACCCGTCGCGACAGCAGCCCGGGATCTGTCCAAGGAAGGGGAGCATGGCTGTCCGCAATGGCTCCAATGTCATCGAGACTGAAACCGACGATATCGATCTGGCCATCGGCAGTGCGACCGATGGCCGTATCGACGAAGACTGGTATTATGTCGGCAGTGCCGACAACTATTCGCGCCGCATCGAGAGCGAGTCGCCGGCTGGTGGGCGCGTCAATCATATCGTGCTCTGGAATTGCGGCGGCGAGGCCGCAGACAGCGGCGCGCGTCATGATGCGCACCGGTCCCTGATCGGCTGCGAGTTAAGCAGCCATCCGGCAGCCGGTGTGGTTCGTGTCACCTACGGGGTCGGCGCGGAACCGGCCACAATCACCATCGGCACGGCCAGTATCGTCTTCGATCCGCGCACCATCGCCGATGTGATCCTGTGGAATGCCGGCGCCAGGGTCGGAGCGCCGCGACCGGAACTGTTCACCTGGGATACCAGTGCCCGCAGCGGCGCCGGTGCCTTCGTCTTCGCGGGCTACGCCAGCTAGACACCGGCACTCGCCGTCGTTTCATCGTCAACCGGTCTCGGAAGCTTCAGAGCTGCTTCCGGGCCGCGATGTGGGGCGCTGAGCCATTTCGGCCATCCCCATCGCTGTCACCCATCTTGTGGTCCGGAGCAGTCGGGTCCCGCGGCAGAGTCTAGCGTGCGTCGCGGGTGGCGGGAGAAGGGCGAAAGGTACCCCACAGCCTTCGCTCTTCTCCGCCAGCTCGATATAAGAACTAGAAGGAACATAAATACTTGTGACATTAAGTATATATGACGTGATTTTAAGTAATACTTTAAGTTGACAATGAGATGTTCATACAACTTTCTAGAAAAATATTTGACGATGTGTTGACGTTTTTCTTGACGAATTTGCCTGATTAGTTTAAATTACGTCCATTATGGATGTAAGCGTTGAGTAGAGCTTGACGGGGCTTCGGATGAGGTTCCGGCCTCCTTTGAACAAAGGCATGTCAGGACATTGATAGGCTGAGCGATCGGGCGGGGAGAGCGCGCAGGGCTGCCGTTCCGTCCAGGGGTTCCGCGCCCGACGTCGACCGTCGAACAGATGGTTACCGGGGAGACGGTGCCAGCGCATCGAGGTGCTCCGGGAATGGCACCGAAGCGCGCGGCACCAACGTCAGGCGCAGACCGACGCGATCCGCCCGATCGCTCGCCAACGATGTCCACACCTGCCGGACAGGAAGAAACGATGCGCGGCCTGATTGAACTGCATTGGGATACGGCCATGGCGATGGCGCTGCTGGTCGGGTGCGTCTACCTGGTTACGATCGGTTAGACACAGCGGCGATCATCGGTACGACGGCAACGAACGCGGGAGAACGTGCGGCATGCGCGAGACCTTGACGACACTGACGGTCGATTCGGCGTTGCGGCGCCTGGCCATTGTCGCGTCGGGCTTCACACTGGTGACGGCGATGGCCGTCCTCGCCTGGGCAATCCTGGTCGTGAACCTCTGATCGGAGTCAAACCGCGAACGTGGCCAGCACGGGGACGTGGTCGCTGGCCTTCTCCCAGTCGCGTGTGTCCTTGGCGATGCGATAGCCGGTTACGGCGCTCTCCAGTGCCGGGGTTGCCAGGATGTGATCCAGCCGCCGGCCGCGGTCGGACTTGCGCCAATCCAGGTTGCGATAGCTCCACCAGCTGTAGAGTTTCTGGTCCTGCGGGACGAAGCGGCGTGGGACGTCGATCCAGTCGCGCGATTGCACCATCTTGCCGAACAGCTCGACCTCGATCGGCGTATGCGACACCACGTCGAGCAGCTGCTTGTGACTCCACACATCGTGCTCCAGCGGCGCCACGTTGAGATCGCCCACGGCGATTGACCGCTTGCCGATCCGGGCGCCCTTCTTGGGCGCATCCTTGGTGAACCAGTCGGCGATCTCGCGATAGAAATCGAGCTTGTGGGCGAACTTCACGTTCTGCTTGGGATCGGGAATGTCGCCGCCGGATGGGATGTAGAGGTTGTCGAGGACGATCGGGTCGCCGCCGACGTCGAGCCAGGCGCGGATATGCCGGCAGTCCTCCTTGCCGCAGCGATGATGGATCGCGGTGCCCGTGAACGGCACGCGGCTGATGATGGCGACGCCATTGTAGCTTTTCATGCCGTGCACCAGGCGGTGCGTATAGCCCAGCTTGTCGAAGATGCTGTGCGGGAACTGGTCGTCCGGGCACTTGGTCTCCTGCAGGCACAGGACGTCGGGCTTCTCCTTCTTCAGGAAGCGTTCGACGTTGAGGATGCGCAGGCGTACGGAATTGATGTTCCAGGTCGCAACGGTCAGGGGCATGAAGGTGGTCGCCGAAATTACGTGATGTCGTTGGTGATGCCGATGGCGGACCGGCGCCGGGCGACGCCAAGCGCATCGAGCCGCTCCCGCACCAGGCCGATGCGGTCGCCGCCCCAGAACAGCTCGCCGTCGACGACGAACATCGGCACGCCGAACACGCCGGCGACTTCGGCCTCGTCGCGGATCCGGTCGTGCCGGGTGCCGCCTTCACCCGCGGCGTAGGCGTCGAAGCCGGCCGCGTCGGCACCGGCGCGCTGCAATACCGTGGCGACGGCGCTCGCGTCCTCGAGATCGAACGCCCGCTTCCAGAAGAGCTCGAAGGCGAGGTCCAGGTACGGCCGCAGGGCGCCCTGCTGCTCGGCATACAGCAAGCCGATCTGGGCCGGCCGCGAGTTGAAGATCTTCTCCGGCCCTTTCAGGGTCAGGCCCTGCTTGTTGGCATAGCGCCGCGCGTCCATGTACGAATAGCGTACCCGGCGCCAGTGGTGCGGCGAGCGATCATCCACCGAGCCGAGATACGACGGGATGTCGAGCGTGTAGGGCAGCCAGCGCAGGTCGATGTCGTAGTCAGCGGCCAGCTGGTACGCCGCCGCCTGGGCGACGTAGGCGTACGGGCTCTTGATGTCGGTGTAGAGCAGAACGGTCTTCGGCATCGCCGGCGCTAATTCTGCTTGGCCAGGCGCGTCTCGATCACACGGGCCCACAAGGTGGCGCCCAGCGGCAACGCGGTGTCGTTGAAGTCGTAACCCGGGTTGTGCACCTCGCAGCCGCCGTCGCCACCGCCGTTGCCGATCAGGATGAAGGCGCCCGGCACTTTCTCCAGCATGTAGGAGAAATCCTCCGATGCCATGACGTAGCTGCCGTTGCGGTTGACGTTGTCCTCGCCGACGATGCTGGCGGCGACGTCGCCGATCCACTGCGCCTCGACGGGATTGTTGACCAGGGGCGGGAAGACCACGCGCACGTCGGCCTTGGCTTCGCCGCCCAGGCTGCTGGCAATGCCGCTGGCGATGCGCTCGATCTTCTCCTTGATCGTCGCCATCACCTCCTTGCGGAAGGCGCGCACGGTGCCGCGCAGCACGGCTGTCTCGGGGATCACGTTGTAGGCATCGCCGGCATGCATCTGGGTGATGCTGATCACGCCCGAATCGATCGGTGCGAGGGTGCGCGAAATCACGGTCTGCAGCGCCGTGATGATGTGGCCGCCGATCACCACCGGATCGACGCCGCTCTCCGGCCGCGCGCCGTGGGCGCCCTTGCCCTTGATGTGGATGTCGAACAGGCCGCCCCCGGCCATCATCGGGCCGGAGCGGATCTGGAACTTGCCGACATCGAGCTTGGGTCGGTTGTGCATGCCGAACACGGCCTCGCACGGGAACTTCTCGAACAGGCCATCCTTCACCATGGCCTCGGCGCCGCCGCGGCCTTCTTCCGCCGGCTGGAAGATGAAATGCACCGTACCATCGAAGTTGCGGGTGGCCGCAAGGTAGCGTGCGGCGCCCAGCAGCATGGTGGTGTGACCGTCATGGCCGCAGGCATGCATGCGGCCGGCATGCTGCGAGCGATGGTCAAAGGTGTTGGTTTCATCCATCGGCAACGCGTCCATGTCGGCCCGCAGGCCGACGGCGCGTGGGTTGTTGCCGACCCGGATGGTGCCGACGACGCCGGTCTTGCCGATGCCCGTGGTGACCTCGCAGCCGAACGCCCGCAGCTTCTCGGCCACGATGCGGCTGGTGCGCTCTTCTTCGAAGCCCAGCTCGGGATGGGCGTGGATGTCACGGCGCCAAGTGGTCAAGTCGTCGGCAAAGGCAGCGATGCGCGGATCGATGGTCATTACGAATCCCGTCGGCGAGGGCAGATCGGCGCGCACTCTAGCGCACGCGCCCGGCGATGCGACAGATGTTAAGGTGCCCGTGCGCAAAGGCGCCGGAGCAGAGCAGCCGCGCGGGAGAGACATGAAAACCAAGGTCATCGTCAATCTCATGGCCAACAAGGGCAGCGCGCAGCGACGCTGGCCGGTGTGGCAGCGCAAGCTCGAAGCCGAGCTGGGGCCGCTCGATGTCGCGATCACCGCAAAGCCGGGCGACGGCACGGCGCTGGCGCGTGCCGCGGTGGCCGACGGATACCGGCGCCTGATTGCCGCCGGCGGCGACGGCACCGTCAACGAGGTGCTGAACGGCCTGGTGGCGGAAGGCCGACTGCTGGCGCCGGATGTGGTGCTGTGTCCGCTGCCGCTGGGCACGGCCAACGAGCTCTGCCGGGCGCTGGGTTACCTTGCGGTGCCCGACGGCGCCGTACAGGCCATTGCGTCGGGTCGCACGCGGCTCATCGACGGGATTTGCAGCCAATGCCGCGGCGCGGATGGCGCATCGGTCACGCGCTACGGCTATCTGGTGGCCAGCTTCGGCGGCGCGGCGACGATCAGCTATCGCACGTCGGCCTCGCGCTGGTTGAAGAAGCTGGGCCAGGTCGCCTATCTGCTGATGACGCCCGTCGTGACCATGACCTACCAGCCGCGTCGTGTAACCGTGCAGGTCGATGACGCATCGCCGACCCAGCGGACGATCTTCACCGGCATGATCGCCAGTGCCGAGAATGGCGGCGGTGGCATGAAGCTGGCGCCCGGCGCGGTCATCGACGACGGCCTCCTCGATTTCGTCGAGTTCGGTGCGCTCTCGCGGGCCGAGATCCTGTTCAAGGTCATGCCTGGGCTGTACGAAGGGCGGCACGTCGCCCATCCCAAGGTCTCTACGGGGCGTGGCCGGACCTTCCGCTTCGACTGCGATGAGGAGACGCTGGTCGATCTCGACGGCGAGACTATCGGCAGCCTGCCGCTCACTGTCACGGTGCTGGAGCGCCTGATTCGCGTGCCGGTGCTGTAGCGTCATCCCTCGCTGCGTTCGGGATGACGGCCCAGGCTAACTCATGCGGCCGCGCGGTTTGCACGGCAGGTGGTCATCGACCGCGAGCCAGGGCATGGCGCTCTCGCACCACAGATGCATCTCGGGCTGCACGCCGGCCGGCTCATCGAGCGTTGCCGCGGCGATGTCGATGCCTGGATCCCCGGTGGCCGGTGCTGGCGATGGCTTCCAGGCTACAGGGCTGCCGCAGGCCGCACAGAAGCCGCGCTCGGCCTCGGGGCTCGAGCGATACCAGGCCAGCGCGCCGCGGTCGAAGACGATGCCGTCAGACGGGATGGTGACCCACAGCACGACCGGCGCGCCGTGGGCGCGCTGGCACATGCGGCAGTGGCAGAAGCCGGTCCATGTCGCCGGAGCGGTCAGCCGATAG
>DATEIF010000754.1:0-12448 GCA_035279205.1 Vineibacter sp. | reverse complement strand
CGCCACTCCGTGGCGCGTCTTCGTCTGGATCAGCACATGACGCGCCACGGAGTGGCGCGCGCCCAGCGTGTGATCGAAGCGCCTTGGCCTTTGGCGCCTCTCATCTTTGCTCTGTGATCTCTGTGCCTCTGTCGTGAAGCGTTCCTGCCTCGACGCGCGCCACTCCACTTGACGATGCACCGGTCAGGACGACGGGGCGGGCTGCCTAGGCCTGGATCGGTTGGCCGAAGGTGATCCAGAACCGGTTGAGGTCGCGGATGATGAATTCGCGCATGCCGTACTCGACGTCGTGCAAATCCTCGACGATCTCGACGCGATCGCCGAGCCGGCGCCGCACGACTTCGACATCATCGACGCGAACGTAGAGATCGACCTCGCGGCGGAAGGTGGCGCGGGTGCGGCCGCCGATGTTGAACATGAGCTGGCTGGCGCCGCATGACAGCAGCGCCCAGTTGAGCACGCCATCGTCCTCGTTCACGCGCTCCAGCACGAAGCCGATCGACTGGTACCACTGGGCGGCTTTGCGGACGTCGGGGACATGGATCATCGAGACAACGCTGCGAAGCACGGCTTCCTCCGATTGCCACGGGTGCTGTCGCCCCGCGCGAAAAACGCTCCCCGCCGGCCGCCAGGCGGCCTGCCAGCCGGGATTGACATACAGTATCGACAACAAACAAAAATATCGACATTGTTTGATTCCCATCGATAATAAGAGACAAGCCGTCGTCGAGCGGCGCCATACGGGAGAAAACGATGCGCAAGACAGGAGCCGTGAAACGGCGTTCGGTCCTCAAGGGCATGGCCGCCGCCGCGGCAGCGGCACCGATGCCGCTGCACACCGCCTTTGCCGCACCGCGGACCTTGAAGATCGGGCTGGTGGCGCCGCAGACCGGGCCGATCAGCCTGTTTTCCGAGCACATTCCGTTCGTGCTCGACCAGGTCAAGCGGGCGACCGGCGGCAACCTCGAGATCGGCGGCACCAAGCGGCCGTTCGAGATCGTGGTCAAGGACAGCCAGTCCAACCCCAACCGCGCGGCGGAGGTGGCGAGCGAGCTGATCCTGCGCGACAAGGTCGACATCATGTGCGCCTTCGCCACGCCGGAGACGGTCAATCCGGTCTCCGACCAGTGCGAGCTGAACGGCGTGCCCTGCGTGTCCAACGATGCGCCGCTGGAACCCTGGTTCTTCGGTCGCCACGGCGATCCCAAGAAGGGATTCGAGTGGACCTACAACTACTTCTTCTCGGCCGACGTGGTGATCCGCGCCATGCTGGCGATGTGGAACAAGGTGCCGACCAACAAGAAGCTGGGCGTGCTGTGGCCCAACGACGACGACGGCAATGCGTTCGCGAAAGTCATGCCGCCGCCGATCAAGGAGGCCGGCTTCACCATCATCGACCCCGGCCGCTTCGACCTGCCGGCCAACAATTTCGACGCCCAGATCGCAGCCTTCAAGGCGGCGGGCGCCGAGGGCGTCATGACCGTCACGCCGGCGCCCGAATTCACCGTGTTCTGGAACGCCTGCGCCCAGCAGGGCTACAAGCCCAAGATCGTCACGCCGGGCAAAGTCGGCGAGTTCCCGCCCGGCGTCTACCCCTACGGCGACCGCGGCATCAACATCAGCATCGAGGTGTGGTGGTCGCGCCACCATCCGTTCTCGTCGGGCATGACCGGCCAGAGCTCGGCTGAGCTCGCTGACGAATACGAGAAGGTCAGCGGCCGGCAGGCGTCGATGGGACTGGGCTTCCGCCACGCGATGTTCGAGACGGCGTTCGACACGCTGCGCCGCGCCAAGGATCTCGACAAGCGCGAGTCGGTGCGCGATGCGCTGCGCGACATGGACTACAAGTCGGTCGTCGGGCCGGTGAACTTCAAGAAGGGCCCCTTCCCCAACACCAGCCTGACGCCGATCGTCGGCGGGCAGTGGCGCAAGAGTGCGAAATGGCCGCTCGAGCTGGTGATCGTCGACAACACCTACGCCACGATGGTGCCGCTGGGTGGCCAACCCGAGGCCATGAGCTGAGCGCTGATTTTTTACCTTCCCCCGCTTGCGGGGGAAGGTGGCGCGTAGCGCCGGATGGGGGGTGTTGCAACAGATGCGTTGTCAGTCAGGAACACCACCTTCGTTCGGACGCCCCCCTTCCGCCCCTTCGGGGCACCTTCCCTCGCAAGCGGAGGAAGGTAGCCGTAAGCCGTGACGGAACGCGCCGACATCCTGGAGATCGCCGGCCTGAGCCGGCGGTTCGGCGGGCTGGCCGTGATCAACGGCCTGGACCTCTCGGTGGATGGCCGCGAGATCCTGGGCATCATCGGCCCCAACGGCGCCGGCAAGACGACGTTGTTCAACCTGGTGGCGGGCGTGCTGCGGCCGTCGGCGGGCTCGATCCGCTACCAGGGCCGCGAGATCTCGCAGCTCTCGACGTGGGATCGCTGTCGCCTGGGCATCGGCCGCACCTACCAGATCCCGCGGCCGTTCGTGCACATGAGCGTTTTCGAGAACGTGCTGACGGCAGCCGTCCATGGCGGCGGCAAGAGCATCCCCCAGGCGCGCGAGCGGGCCGAAGCCATGCTCGAGCTCACCGGCTTGGCCGATGATCACGGCCGGCCGGCCGGCGAGCTCACGTTGCTCGACCTGAAGCGGCTGGAGCTTTGCCGCGCACTGGCGATCGGACCGCGGCTGCTGCTGCTGGACGAGATCGCCGGCGGCCTGACCGACGCCGAGGTCGACACGCTGCTGAGCATCATCCAGCGCGTGCACGCGGAGGGCACCGCGATCGTCTGGATCGAGCACGTGATCCGTGCCCTGCGCCGCGCCAGCGATCGTATCGCCGTGTTGCACGAGGGCGCCTTCATCGCCGTCGGCGCGCCCGAAGACGTCCTCAATGATCCGCACGTCAAGACCATCTATCTCGGCGAGTGATGCGGTGATGACATCACCCGCTGCGGCGCCGCTGCTCACCATCCAGGGCCTGTCGGTCCACTACGAAAAGTTCCGGGCGCTGGACGGCATCGACATCACGGTCGGGGCCGGCGAGATCGTGTCGATCATCGGCGCCAACGGCGCCGGAAAATCCTCGCTGCTGAAGGCGATCGTCGCCCAGGCAGGGTCGCGCGTGGACGGCCGCATCATCTTCGGCGACGCCGATATCCGCACGCGCGCCACGCCGGCCATCGTCGCCGCCGGCATCGCGCTGGTGCCGGAAGGGCGCCGCCTGTTCGCGACCCTGACGGTGGAAGAGAACCTGATGATCGGCTGGCACACCGGCCGCCGCGGCGGCCTGGGGCTTGCCGGGGTGTTCGATCTTTTCCCGGTGCTGCGCGACAAGCGGCAGCAACCCGCCGGCCTGTTGTCGGGCGGCCAGCAGCAGATGGTGGCGCTCGGCCGCGCGCTGCTCGCTGACCCACGCCTGCTGTTGTGCGACGAGATCAGCCTCGGACTGGCGCCGACCGTCGTCAACGATCTCTACGAGCTGCTGCTGTCGATCAACCGGCAGGGCATCGGCATCCTGCTGGTCGAACAGGACATCCGCCGCTCGCTCGCCGTGGCGCATCGCTTCTACTGCCTGCTGGAAGGCCGCATCTCGCTGGGCGGCCGACCGGACGACTTCGACCGCGACACCATCACGCGCCACTATTTCGGTTCCTGAGCCCGCATGGTCGCCACCTACCTCAATCTCGTCGTGCAGGGCGCACTGCTGGGTGGCCTCTATGCGATCTTTGCGCTGGGCTTGTCGTTGTCGGTGGGTGTGATGCGCTTCGTCAACATCGCGCACGGCGACTTCATCGTGCTGACGTCGTTCCTGCTGCTGACCTTGTCGGCGGCGCTGAAGCTCAATGTCCTGCTGGTGCTGCCGCTGGTGATTCCGCTGGCGTTCGCGGCCGGCTACCTGCTGCAGCGCCTGCTGCTGCAACGGGTGATCGGGCAGAACGCGCTGTTGCCGCTGCTGGTCACCTTCGGATTGTCGATCATCATCCAGAACGGCCTGCTGCAGGGTGTCGGCGCCGACACCCGCACGCTGTCGGCGGGCGCGCTCGACGTCGCCAGCCTGCAGATCGGCGGCCTCAATATCGGCGTGCTGCCGCTGCTGACGTTCATCGTCGCCGTGGTGCTGGTGTTCGGGCTGGACTGGCTGCTCTACCGTTCGCGGCTGGGTGCCCATATCCGTGCCGTCACGCTCGACGTCGGCGCGGCGGACCTGATCGGACTGTCCTCGGTGCGGGTCTACGCCATCGCCATGGGCATCGTCGGCATCACCGTGGCGATCGCGGCCTGCTTCATGGGGCTGCGCATGAACTTCGATCCGACCAGCGGGCCCAGCCGGCTGCTGATTGCCTTCGAGGTGGTGGTGCTGGGCGGATTGGGCAGCCTGCGCGGCTCGCTGCTGGGCGGCATCCTGCTGGGCATCGCCCAGACGATCGGCGGCCAGATCGACGGCGCCTGGCAGACGCTGGCCGGCCATCTGGTGTTCCTCACCATCTTCCTGCTGCGCCCGCAGGGCCTGCTGCCGCGGTATTAGGGAGCCGTCGGATGCTGTCGATCCATCTTCCTCCCCTGGGAGCGCGGCGTGCCGACTAGCCAGCATCTCATCATCGCGGCAGGCCGGATTGTCCTGCTGGGCGGCGCGCTGGCGCTGGTGGTGGCGCCACGCTTCATCGACGCCGGCGGGCTCACCATGCTGACGGAGTTCCTGTGCCTGCTGGTGCTGGCGCTGATGTGGAACCTGCTGGCGGGCTACGCCGATATCGTGACGGTGGGCCAGCACGCGTTCGTCGGCGTCGGCGCCTATGCCTTCTATGGCGCTGCCGTCCTGCTGCGCGTCGATCCCTATCTTGCGATCGCCGCGGCGGCGGGGGCGGCGTTCGTCATCGCGCTGCCCGCCATGATGATCGTCTTCCGCCTGCGCGCCGCCTATCTCGCGGTCGGCACCTGGGTGGTGGCCGAGGTGCTGATGCTGGCCGCCGGCAAGCTGCCCAATTTCGGGTTCGGGTCCGGCGTCAGCCTGCCGGTGGCGGTGGCGCGCGAGTTCGGCACCCGCCCGGCCGAGCGCTTCGCCACCATCTACTGGCTGGCGCTGGCCGTGGCTGCGGCGGCGTTCCTCAGCACCTGGCTGCTGCTGCGCTCGCGGGTCGGGCTGGGGCTGACGGCGATGCGCGACAACGAGGAGGCGGCGGGCGCCATGGGCGTCAACCTGCTGCGCTCGCGCATCATCTGCTTCCTGTGGACGGCGCCATTCCTGGGGCTGGCCGGTGCCATCATCACCCTGCAGAAACTGCGCATCTCGCCGGCGGCGTCGTTCAGCATCATCGACTGGACGGTGTTCGTGATCTTCATCGTGGTGATCGGCGGCATCGGCAGCCTCGAGGGGCCGATCCTCGGTACGATCCTGTTCTTCGTGCTGCGCGAGCACCTGGCGACGCTCGGCACCTGGCACCTCATCATCCTGGGCACGCTGTCGATCGCCATCATCCTGATCGAGCCGCGCGGGCTATGGGGCCTGCTGCGCAAGGCCCTGGGCGGCGACCTGATCCCGGTCTCGCACGCCGCGCGCGCCGGCTTCGGCAAGCCCAAGGTGCCGTAGGGAAGCCGCGGACTCGCTTACGCGCCGTCATATCACTGTAAATCGCGTTATCACCCGACCGGGTGACGCGCGGCGCATCGCATCGACTTAGTCTCCGCGGGCCTCACGTCGCAATCGCAATACCCGGATGGCCCGCATGTTGACCGACAGTCTGCGCCAGGGATCTCGTGTGCTCACGCGCGGCTTGGCCGCGATCGTCATGCTCTGCACGCTCGGCTGGAGCGTCGCGGCGCGTGCCGACTATCCCGAGCGACCGGTGCGGCTGGTGGTGCCGTTCGCGCCGGGCACCTCGGTCGACTCCGTCGCCCGGCTGCTGGCCGAAGCCGTGGCGGCGTCGTGGGGCCAGCCGGTGGTGGTCGAGAACATGCCGGGCGCCGCCGGCAACATCGCCGTGGGGCGGGTGGCCAAGGCGGCGCCGGACGGCTACACGCTGGCGTTCTCCGGCGATGCCGCGCTGGTGGTGAACGTCAGCCTCTTCGAGCAGCTGGGTTACGATCCGTTGCGCGATCTGGTGCCGATCAGCCAGATCGCCATCACGCCCAACATCCTGGTGGTCAACAACGACGTGCCGGCGCGGTCGGTCGCCGACCTGGTGGCGCTGGCCCGGGCCGAAGCGGGTCCCGTGAGCGTCGCGTCGGCGGGCTACGGCACCTCGCAGCATCTCGCCATCGAGATGTTCAGGCGCAGTGCCGGCGTGGAACTGATGCACATTCCCTACAGGGGCAGCTACCTGAACGACCTGATGGGCGGCCATGTCAAGGCGGCCTTCGCCAACGTGGTCGCGGCGCTGCCGCTGGTGCGGTCCGGCAAGCTGCGCGGCCTTGCGGTGAGCAGCGAGCGGCGGGTGGCCGCGGTGCCGGAACTGCCGACCATGGCCGAGGCCGGAGTCGCCGGCGTCGTGGCCTCGGCCTGGTATGGCCTGGTGGCGCCGGCCGGGACGCCGGCAGCCGTCGTGCAGCGGGTCCATGCCGAGTTCACGCGCGCGTTGGCGCGGCCCGACCTGCGCCAGCAACTGATGGCGAGCGGCGTCGATATCGTCGGCAGCTCGCCCGAGGATTTCGCCGCCCTGATGCGGGCGGAGATCCCGCGCATGGCCAAGGTGATCGAGGCAGCGGGCCTGTCGAAGATCGACTGGGATGCGATGTACCGCCTGCGCGGCAATCGTCCGTGAAGCGGCCGATCGACAATCGGGCTCGAGGGACCGGAGATGAAGGCCATCGACGCGCTGGGCTACCTTGCCTGCTCGCTGGTGCTGGCCACCTTCTTCATGACGAGCATGGTGCCGCTGCGCCTGATGGCCATCGCCAGCAACGTGGCCTTCATGGCCTACGGCTATGAGGCCGGCATCGTGCCGGTGCTGGTGCTGCACGCGGTGCTGCTGCCGGTCAATGCCATCCGCCTCCTGCAGCGCACCCAGTGCCGGCCTGACGCCACCGCGTCAGCCGACGGCAATTCGCACCCGTGAGCCCGTCAAAACCAGTTCTCTACTCTGAGCCCGGGAACACGGTTGAATTCGCCAAGATTGCTGGTGACGACAACCAACCCATGACAGCGGCCATGGGCGGCGATCAGCAGATCGTACGGTCCGATCATCTGGCCTGCGCGCTCCAGATAGGCCCGGATCTCACCGGCATGCGCCGCTGCCTCGGCATCGAAAGCCAGCACATCCAGGCGACTGGCGAAATTCTCCACCAGCGCCCTGTTATGCGGCGGGCGGGCTGAGCGCTCCGCACCATGCAGCAGTTCGGTCAGGGTTATCGCCGAAATGCACAGGCCGCCGGCTTCCTCGCTGAACCGCTGCCGCAATGCTGGCGTCTTGTCGCGCAGTACGCGGATGCAGACGTTGGTATCGAGCATGTACCGCAGCATGCTCAGAAGTCTTCGCGTTCCTGCATCGAGGGTTGATCGCGTGGACCAAGGTCGACGCCTGGGGCGTCGAAAAAGTCGTCCCACACCGCATTGGCCGGCACGACCATGCGCCCTTTGCCGATCTTGAGGACCACGACCTCCTTCACGCCCTCCGGGAAGGCGACTTCCTTGGGCAGGCGGACGGCCTGGGTCTGGTTGTTCTTGAACAGCGTCGTCTTGGTCATGATCGCGGACAGCCTCGAACGATGTTGTATATACCTACTGGATATCCAATCTAAAATCAAGGCTATGCCGGCGAATACATCGCCCAGCCGCCGGAGATGTCGAACGGAGATCCCTTGCTGCGCTCGGGATGACAGCCGCGCGAGGACGTGTCAGATCCTGCGGATCGGGTCGCTGCCGTCCCAGGTTTCGGCTTCGCGGGCGATCTTGTCGAAGAACTTGCCCTTGTTGCCGGAGATCTCCGACAGCTCGATCACCGTGCCGGGCGGGCCGTCGCTCTCGAAATAGAGGAAGCGGCCGCGGGCGCCGATCTGGCCGCGATGGCCGATGCGCCAGCCGCGCGCCAGGCACGCCGCCAAGGTCGTATCGAAATCGGTGGTCCAGTAGGCGATATGCTGCAGTCCCTCGTGGCCGGCCTGCAGGAAGTCGCGATACATCGAGGGTTGATCGTTGCGCTGCTGGATCAGCTCGATCTGCAGCGGTCCGGAATTGGCGAGCGCGATCGAGATGTCGGGCTGCGACGGCTGGCCCTTGTACTCGAACGCCTCGATCGGCGGCTTCGCGATGTAGTACCAGGGACCAACGCCCATGACGTCGGACCAGTAGGTCATGGCCTTCTCGATGTCGCGCACGACATAGCCGTTCTGGCGCACCGGCCCCAGCAGGCGGCTCATGGCCGGATCCCCGCGTCGCGGGCCAGCTTGGTGAGCGCCGCGACATCGCGGCCGGTCTGTGCCTTGAGCGCGGTCGGGCTGATGGTCGAGGCGGTCATGCCGAACTCGGCCCAGCGCGCCTTGATGTCGGGCAGCGCCAGGACCGTCATCAGCTCGGCATGCAGGCGATCGATGATGGGCTGCGGCGTTTTCGCCGGCGCCATCAGGTCGTAGCGCCACACGAAGTCGAAATCGACACCCTGCTCGACGTAGCCCGGCACGTCGGGGAAGTTGATCGAGCGCCGCGCGCAGGACGCCAGCACTTTCACCTTGCCCGACTTGGCCATCGGCACCACCGACTGCACGTCGGCGAAGCCCAGCTTGATGTGGCCGGCGGCGACGTCGTTCAGCACCGGCGCGGCGCCCTTGTAGGGCACGTGTGTCATCTGCACGCCGGTGGCGGCACGCACCATCTCGGCGCACATGTGGCCGGTCGAGCCGTTGCCCCAGGTACCGTAGTTGAGCTCGCCCGGCTTGGCCTTGGCGCGCGCGATCACGTCGCGCAGATTCTTTGCCGGGAAGTCGGGATGGCCCACCATCACCACCGACGCCGAGCCGACATCGCCGATATGCTCGAACCCGTTCACCGGATCGTAGGGCAGCTCGGGCAGCACGGCGGGATTGACCACCACCGTGCTGGCCGAGCCCAGCACCAGGGTGTAGCCATCCGGCGCGGCGCGCGCGGCGGTCTCCATCGCGATCACGCCCGAGGCACCGGGCTTGTTGTCGACGATGATGGTCTGGTTCAGCGTCGCGCCGAGCTTTTCGGCCAGCGTGCGCGCCACCAGGTCGGTGCCGCCGCCGGCGGCGAACGGCACGATCAGCCGGATCGGCTTGCCGCCCGGCCAGGCGGCGTCGCCGCCCTGGGCAAGGGCGGGCATCGCCCAGCCGGTTGCCAGAGCGAACGCCATGGTTCTGCGCTTCATCATCATCGTTTCCTTCCCGTGATGCGATTCAAGGCGTGGGTGGCGGCGCGCAGGATTCGCGCAGCACGAGATCGACCGGCAGCAGGGCGCGCGACGGTCCGCCGCCGGCCCCATCGCGCAGCCGCTGCAGCAGCATCTCGGCGGCGGTGCGGCCGATCTCCTCGAGGTTCCAGCGCAGCGCCGTGATGGCCGGCGCATGCACGGCGGCGAGATCGGTGTCGCCGACCGACAGCACCGAAAGATCCTGCGGTACCGACAGACGCCGCTCGCGCGCCGCCCGTAATGCGCCGGCCAGAATGCGGGTGCCCAGCGCGATCAGCGCCGTCGGCCGCGGCGTGGCGTCGAGCAGGGCCAGCGCATCGCCATGCGCGAAATCCATCGACGATTCCTGAGGGCAGACGCGGGCGCCGGCGGCATCGATGCCGGCTTCGGCGAAGGCCTCGTGAAAGCCCGCGATGCGCTCGCGGCCGGGGCGCATGCGCGCGCCCGGGGTCAGCAGCGCGATGCGCCGGTGGCCCAATCCGATCAGGTAGCGCGTGGCCGCGCGCGCGCCGCCGCGATGATCGACCAGAACGGAAGGCCAGGAGGCCTCGCCGTCGTCGTCCGGCGCGTCACGATCCAGGATGACGACCGGCGCGCCGCCGGCGGCGAGATCGCGCCAGGTCTTGTCGTTGGTGCCGCTGCCCGGCGCCACCAGGATGCCGTCCAGTCGCCGGCCGCGGAACGCCACCGCGGCCGCCTGTTCCCGCGCGGGATCATTGGCGGTGTTGGCCACCACCAGCAGGTAGCCGGCGTCGCGCAATCGCGTTTCGGCCGCCTGCACGATGCTGGCATAGAGCGGGTTGGCGACGTCGGACACCAGGCAGCCGATCATGCCGCTGGAGCCGGTGCGCAGGCTGCGTGCCAGGAAGTCCGGCTGGTAGCCGAGCTTCTCGGCGGCCGCCGTCACCGTGCGTGCCAGACGGGCGCTGACATGCCTGCCGCCGTTGAGCGCGCGCGAGGCCGAGCTCAGCGAGACGCCGGCCGCCTGTGCCACATCGCGGATGGTCACTTCCACCATTCAGGAAACGATTTCTCTCAGTCGACCATGAAATTTATTCGATATCAGGGCAGGTGTGCAATGCGTTCTGGAAACGTTTTCAGAATGTCGTTGCGGATTCCAGGGTGTCGTGCTACCGTAGTACAGAGGTTGACGATGCGCTCGACGACTGCCCGCGATGCCAACCAGAACTTTTCAAAGCTCCTCGCCGACGTGGAGAAGGGCGAAACCGTGCTGATCACCAAGAACGGTCGCACGGTCGCTGAATTGCGGCCTCGGTCCGATGATCCTCGCGAAGACCCAGCGTGGCGCTCGGCCTACGAGCACATGGTGGCACTTCTGCATGAGACGCCGGCGACCGGCTTCCGCGTGGGCAAGATCACCGAGGACGACAAATACGGCGACGCGCCGTCATGAGCCGCACGGCGCTCGACAGCAACATCCTCGTCTATGCCGAGCTCGAACCGGACAGCGCGAAGGGCGCCGTGGCCCAACATGTCATCAAAGCGGCGGCGGTGCGGGGTGTCCTGGCGGTGCAAACATTGCTGGAGTTCGTCGCCGTCGTTCGCCGCAAACGCCCGGAGAGTCTGCCGAGCGCGCTTGGCAAGGTGGGCGCTTTCTCGTCTGTGTTCGAGATCGCGCCGACAACCTATCTGGTCGCAGAGCAGGCGATGACCCTTGTGAAGGATCACGGCTTTCAAGTCTGGGATGCCGTGATCTGGAGCGCCGCCAGGAGCGCGGGCGCGACCGTCTTCATGTCTGAAGATCTGCAGGACGGCCTGCGCCTGGATGGCATGCGAGTCGTCAATCCCTTTACCGCCAAGCCGTCAGAGCTCGACGAGGTCTTCACCAGCCGGTAATCCCGCGACGGGAAACGCACTGTCGTGAGATCCCCGCTGCGCTCGGGGAGACGTGACTACGGCGCCACCACGATCTTGCCGAACACCTGGCGGTCTTCGATCACGCGCAGCGCCTCGCGCGCTTCAGCTAGGGGATAGACCTTGTCGATCAGCACCTTGAGCTTGCCCTGCTGCACCAGGTCGAGCAGCGTTGCGATGTCCTCGCGCGCCCAGCCATTGGAGCCCAGCACCTTCAGCTCGAAGGTCCAGATGAAGCGGATGTCTTCCTTGGGATCGAAGCCCGCCGTGGCGCCGCAGGTCAGCAGCCGGCCGCCGACCTTCAGGCACTTCAGCGATTTCACCCAGGTGTCGCCGCCGGTGTAGTTCACCACCACGTCGACGCCGCGGTCGGTGCCCGAGCCGCGCCGCGTCGGCTTGCCGTAGAGCTTGAAGACCTCATCCATGAAGTCTTTGTCGATGTAGTTGATGGTCTTGTCGGCGCCCAGCGCCGCCAGCCGCGCCGCCTTGGCGTCGCTGCCGGCACAGGCGATCACCTCGGCGCCGGCGAGCTTGGCCAGCTGCACGCAGCACACGCCCACGCCGCCGCTGGCGCCCAGGATCAGCACCTTCTCGCCGGCCGCGACATGGCCGTTGGTGCGCATCATGCGCAACGCCGTGCCGTAGGCCACGGGCAGCGCCGCGGCATCGGCGAAGGAGACGCCGTCGGGAATGCGGATCAGCTGATGGGCGCGGGCGCGACAGAGCTCGGCCAGGCCGCCATGGATGGTCTCGCCCATCAGGCCGCCTTCGACGCGGTTGATCGGGTCGACCAGCACGCGATCGCTGCGCTTCCAGCCGCTCACGCCGGGCCCGACCGCAGCGATCTCGCCGGCGACATCCAGCCCCATGATGCAGGGCATCGGCACCTTGATGCCGGGCATGCCGCGGCGCGTGAAGACGTCGTGGTAGTTTAGCGACGAGGCCTTGACCGCGACAATGACGTCGCCTTCGCCGGGCGTGGGATCGGGAAAGTCCGTCTCATAGTTCAGGCGATCGAGCCCGCCGTGCTCGCGTATCACAGCTGCTTTCATGTGTACGTCCCCTTGATCATGACCACGATATCAACCTCATCCTGAGGAGCCGGCGCAGCTGGCGTCTCGAAGGATGGGCTGCAGACGTGGTGCGATTACCCACCCTTCGAGACGCTCGCTACGCTCGCTCCTCAGGGTGAGGTCGCGGGTGTTGCGGAACTGCTCATGACT
>DATEIF010000753.1:0-16393 GCA_035279205.1 Vineibacter sp. | reverse complement strand
CGCATTGTTGCCCGCCGCCGTGCCGTGCGCGATGGCATCGGCAACGTCGAAGGTGCCGGCGCAGGCGCCGACGCTGCGAACGGCGTCGATCGACTGGTCGGGCAGGAAGGCCTGTATGGCCGCGTCGTAGCGCAGCGTGCCGCGGGTCTGGGAATGCAGATGGATGGTGGGTGTCCAGCCGCCCGACATGCACAGGCCATCGCAGTCCAGCCGGCCGCCGGCACCTGGCGCGCTCCAGCTGATGCCGGTGACGCGCTGGCTGCCATGCACGCGCCTGATCATGGCACCGGCGTGGACGGGAATATCCCGGTCCTGCGCGACGGCGCGGAGCGCGGGCTCGATGCTGTCCCTGGCGTCGAGGATCGCGGCGATATCGATGCCGGCGTCCTTCAACGCGATGGCCGTACGGTAGGCGCTGTCGTTGTTGGTCATCACCGCGAGGCGTCGGCCGGGCGCGGCAGCGTAGCGCGTGACATAGCCCAGCGCTGCGCTCGCCAGCATGACACCGGGGCGATCATTGCCAGGAAACACCAGCGGCCGCTCGATCGCGCCTGTCGCCAGCACCAGGCGCCGGCTGCGCACCTTCCAGAGCCGATGGCGCAGATCGGCGCCGCCGATCTCCTCGACGAGAACGGCGAAGCCGTGGTCATAGGCGCCCGCCACGGTGGTGCGGTTGAGCACCCGGACGTTGGGCAACGACGCCAGTCGTTCCGTGGCGCGGGCGATCCAGTCGGCGACCGGCCTGCCGTCGACGGCCTCGCCACCGGCGAAGGGAGCGCCGCCCAGCGCGGCACCTTCATCGGCCAGGATAACGCGTTCGCCACGCGCGCCGGCAGCGAGGGCCGCGGCGAGCCCCGCCAGACCGCCACCGGCGATCAGCACGTCGGCGTGCGCGTAGCGCTTGTCATAGGCGTCAGGGTCGATGCCGTTAGGCGGTGCGCCCAGACCAGCGGCGCGGCGGATGAAAGGCTCGTAGATCATCCACCCTTTGCCGGGCCCCATGAAGGTCTTGTAGTAGAAACCGGCCGGCAAGAACCGGCCCAGCAGGTCCGCGGCGCGCCCCAGATCGAAGCGCAGCGACGGCCAGCGATTCTGACTCTGCGCTACCAATCCTTCGGTCAGTGCGATTGTGGTTGCCCGCACATTGGGCTCGGCCCGATCGCCGCGACCGACGCGCAGCAGGGCGTTGGGTTCCTCGGCACCCAGGCCCACGATGCCGCGCGGCCGATGGTACTTGAAGCTGCGGGCGACCAGGCGTACGCCGTTGGCGATCAGCGCCGAGGCCAGCGTGTCGCCGGCAAAGCCCTGATACGAGCGACCGTCGAAGGTGAAGGACAGGGGACGCGCGCGGTCGATGTGGTCGCCGCCGGCGTCGAGGCGGAAGGGCTGCGTCACGGCGTACCCACATCCTCGGCCAGCCGCGGCGCGGCCAGGATGGCATGCGTGCGCGTATTGCGCCGCACGCGCAGCCAGCGGCGGCAGCCGAAGCGATGGAACCAGAGCTCGTCGTGAGCGCCCGCCGGATTGTCGCGCCGATAGAGGAAGTCGGTCCACGTCGCGTCGTCAACGGACATCGGGTCGGCCGGGCGCACGACCGATGCATCGCCACCGAAGACGAACTCGTCCTCGTCACGCGCGCCGCAGACCGGGCAGGGGATGGAGAGCATGATCAGCGCCTCACACCATCTGTCATCCCGAGCACAGCGAGGGATCTACGTGCCGCGCCTGGATCCCTCGCTGTGCTTGGGATGACAGAGCATGTGCGTGAAGCCTTCATGAGCGGGCGGGACGCCCGCGCTCCCAGGGAGGTCATGTCAACTCTCAATGCAGGTGCGGCAGCGGGCCGGCGCCGCGTTCGTTGATGGTGTGGCCGCTGGCGAAGCGGTCCAGGCGGTGGCGCTCGATCAGCGGATGCGGCGTGTCGGTCGCCAGCAGGTGCGCAAAGCACCAGCCCGATGCCGGCGTGGCCTTGAAGCCGCCGTAGCACCAGCCGCCGTTGACGTAGAAGCCCTCGACCGGCGTCTTGGAGATGATGGCGCTGCCATCCATCGTCATATCCACCAGACCGCCCCAGCTGCGCATCAGCCGCAGCCGTTTGAGGCGCGGCAGCAGTGTCGCGGCCCCGGCAGCGATCTCCTCGATCACCGGCAGGCTGCCGCGCTGGGAATAGGAATTGTAGCCGTCGAGCCGGCCGCCGATCAGCACCTCGCCCTTGTCGGTCTGGCTGACATAGACGCGATGCGCGCCCGATGACACCACGACGTCAAGGAAAGGCTTGACCGGCTCCGTCACCATGGCCTGCAGCAGGTGGCTTTCGATCGGCAACCGCAGCCCGGCCATTTCGGCGACCCGCGAAGTGTTGCCGGCGACGCAGGACGCGACCTTGGAGGCCAGGATGCGCCCACGCGTTGTCTCGACACCGACCACACGGCCGCCCTCTCGGAGGATGCCGGTCACGGTGCAGTTCTGGATGATATCCACGCCGTGTCGGTCGGCGGCGCGGGCGAAACCCCAGGCTACGGCATCGTGCCGTGCGACGCCGGCGCGGCGCTGGATCACGCCGCCCAGCACCGGATGGCGGCCGGCCGGAGCGAGATCGAGATCGGGCACCAGCGCGGTAATCTCGGCCGTGCTCAGCACCGCCGCATCGATGCCGTTGAGTCGCATCGAGTTGTAGCGCCGGATCCAGGCGTCGCGGTCGGCCGGTGTATGGAAGAGGTTGATCATGCCGCGCGGGCTGAACATCACGTTGAAGTTCAGGTCCTGGCTCAGGCCTTCCCACAGCTTGACGGAATGCTCGTAGAACAGCGCGTTGCCGTCCTGCTGGTAGTTGGAGCGGATGATGGTGGTGTTGCGCGCCGTGTTGCCGCCGCCGATGATGACCACGTCATAGGCCGACTTCGGCTCCGGCGCGCGCCACGCCGTGGGCCAGCCGCGATGACCCGAAAGCGCGTGGCGCAGCAGCGCGGTCCACGAGTAGAGCTGCGCCATCACAGCACCTGGGTCAGGAATTCGCGGGTCCGCGGGTCAGAGGCGCTGGTGAAGAAGGCCTTCGCGGCGCCTGATTCGACGATGCGGCCGTGATCCGTGAAATGGATCGTATCGGCGACCTCGCGGGCGAAACCCATTTCGTGCGTGACCAGAATGCAGGTCATGCCTTCGGCGGCGAGCTCACGGATGGCGTTGAGGACTTCCTTGACCGTCTCGGGATCGAGCGCGGCGGTCACCTCGTCGAACATCATCACGTCAGGCATCATGCACAGGCTGCGCGCGATGGCGACGCGCTGCTGCTGGCCGCCGGACAGCTCGCCGGGATAGGCATCGGCTTTTTCGCTGAGGCGCACCTTGGCCAGCAGCTTGCGCGCCCGCGCCTCGACCTCGGCCTTGTCCTGGCGCAGCACATGGATCGGCGCCATCATGATGTTCTGCAGCGCCGTGCGGTGCGGGAAGAGGTTGTAGCTCTGGAACACGATGCCGACGCGCCGGCGCAGCGCCAGCTCGTCCAGCTTGGGATCATTGACCTCGATGCCGTCGACCTTGATCGAGCCGCTGTCGATCGGCACCAGCGCGTTGATGCATCGCAACAGGGTCGATTTGCCGGAACCCGACGGCCCGATGATGCAGACCACCTCCGACTTGCGCACCGACATCGAGACACCCTTCAGCACCTGTACGGAGCCGAAGGACTTGTGGACGTCGGTGATGACCACCTGCGGCTCGGCGAGCGTCTTTTCCATGGTCGTCATCCCTTTACCGACCATTTGCGCTCAAGCCGCACGGTCGCCACGCTGATCGGGTAGATGTACAGGAAGAACCAAACGAGGATGTAGCTATACATCGGCATCAGGAGATCGGTCCGCCGCTCGGACGCGAGAATGTCGCGCACGATGGTGAGCGATTCGGAAACGCCCACGATATTGGCCAGCACCGTTCCCATCGTCAGGATGGAGTAGAGGTTCATCCACGGCGGCAGCATGCGCTTGAGGCACTGCGGGATGATGATCATCCACAGCGTCTGGCGGCGCGTGAACGCCAGCGAGCGGGCGGCTTCCCATTGCGTGGCCGGAATCGAGCGGATGGCGCCGCGCACGATCTCCGACACGTTGGCCATGACCGGCAGGGTGAAGCCGAACGTCGCCTTGATCCAGTCCGGCAGCGGGAAGACCGTGCCGCCGATCTTCACCTCGAACGGCACCAGGTACATGATGTAGAAGATCGTCACCAGCCACGGCGAGTTACGCAGGATCTGGGTCAGTGCCCAGGATCCGGTCCGCACCGGCGGCAGCAGCGAGATCTGGGCGAGGCCGAGCAGGGCGCCCAGAACCGTGCCGAAGGCCATGGCGAGCGCGCTCATCAGCAGGTTGAGGCAGAAGCCCTGAAACAGCAGCGGCGTCCATTTCCACAGGATCGCATAGATGCTGCTGCGCGCCGCACCACTCTGGGCATCGGCGTTGAACGCCACCAGCAGGAATGTCGCGACGATCAGGGCGCCGGCGGGCCAGCGCAGATCGATGAACGGCAGGCCGGTATGGCGGCAGAAGAGGGTGCTTGTTTCCTTCACTCCCCGCCTGCGCGGAAAGAAGGGATACAGCGCGGTCATGACGGTGTGTATCCCGGCACATGCAGCGCCCGCTCGATACGCGAGACGCCGAACACGAACAGCCCGACCAGGGTCAGGTACGTCACCAGCACGACGTTCATCATTTCCGGAACGTTGAGGTTGTCGCTCCACAGCTGGTTGGCGACGTACAAGGCCTCGGGCACGGCGATGGCGTAGGCAATGGCCGTGGTCTTCACCAGGTTGACCAGATTGTTGTTGAGCGATGGCAGGCAGATGCGGATGGCCAGCGGCAGCACGATGTGGACGTAGGATTTCAGCCGGCTGTAGCCCAGGGAGCGCGCCGCCTCGACGGTGGCCTGCGGCACGGCCTCGATGCCAGAGCGGAAGATCTCGACATTGAAGGCACCGGCGAAGAAGGAGAGGGCGATCACTGCCCACTGGAAATTGTTCAGGATCGGCTCGGCCTGGCCGAAGGCATTGGTTGTGGTGGGCACCAGCGCGCCCAGGCCGAAATAAAAGAAATAGAGCTGCGCCAGTGGCGGCGTGTTGCGGAAGAACTGGATGTAGCCGTAGACCAGCCAGCGCAGGGGCGCAAAGCGCACGCCTTGCAGCCAGGCCCCGACGATGCCGACGATCAGTGAGAACAGCACCGACAGAACGGCAAGCTCAAGCGTGAGCCCGATGCCCTTGAGGTACTTCAGACCATCCCATGGATCATAGAAGATCGTAAGATTGATGCCGGTCTCGTCGTACAGCCGACGAAACCACGCTTGAACCAACTCCACACCCACCCCCAAGGACACACGAACACTGCCGGCCTTGTCCCGTCGTCATCCCGCAGAGCGTTCGGGATGACGCGGGACGGCGCGCCGGACATCCTATTGTGCTTTGTACTTCTCGTGCATGTCCTTGATGAAATCGGTGGGCACAATTCCCCACTTCTTTTCGAGCTCGACGATCTTGCCGGACTTGTGCCAGTCGATCGAGGCCGCCGTCATGATCTTGAACAGGTCGTCATCGCCGTGCTGGATCGCCAGTCCCCACGGCTTGGTGTCCTGGGTCGGGACCTTGATCTCGTAGTCGCCCCAGATGTCCTTGTCGGTAAGGCGTGACGCCGCCAGCGAATCGTCGGTCAGCGAGCCGATGCAGCGACCGTCGCGCAGCGCCTGTTCCGATTCGGCGATGCCGGCGAAGGCGAGCAGCTTGAGCTCGTACTTGCGCTCGTACTCCTTGTTCCAGAAGGCACCCTGGCTGGTGCAGACGGTCTGGCCGCGGATGTCGTCCCACTTCTTGATCGGGGTCGACTTCTTGGCCATCACCGTGATGCCCGAGGCGTAGTAGTTGGGTTCGGCGATGCGGATGAGCCGGCGCCGTTCCGGCGTGTCGGTCATCGTCGCCATCAGCATGTCGCACTTGCCCTGCTCAAGGAACTGCACGCGGTTGGCGGCGATCACCGGGATGCGTTGCACCTTGATCGGCTTGCCCAGCGCCGCCGAGAGCCGCGCCTGGATGTCGTCGACCAGATCGTGCTCCAGGCCGATCATGTTGCCGGACGGATCGCGAAAGCCGAAGGGACGGTAGTCGACCTTGATGCAGGCGACGATCTCGCCGCGCTCCTTGATCTTGTCGAGCACCGCGCCGGCCTGCGCCGTGCCCGCCACCGCAAACGACAGCCCCAAGACAGCCAGACCCTGTACCAGACTCTTCACCGAAGACATTGGCCGTTTCCCCGTATGCAAGCAAAACGGCGGCGAGCTTATCGCCTCGCAGCAGCATACGTCTGCAAAAATAACTTGATAGGACGTATAGAAAATCTGTCCGCGACCTGGCATCGATATCATTTGCACTTAAATAGGTAGCTTGCTATCTTTATGTCATGAGCAGCGGCGCCAAACCCGGGCCGATCGATTTCGGGTTCCAGGTATCGCGGATCCAGCGCCGGCTGCGACAGGTGGTGGACGCCGAGCTGCGCGTCTTCGGGCTGACCGAGGCGACGTGGCGGCCGCTGATGTATGTCTGGCGGCTGGGCGAAGGCGTTCGCCAGAAGGAACTGGCGGCTGCGCTGGGGATCGAAGGTCCCTCACTGGTGCGGCTGCTGGACGGCCTGGAGCGGCGCGGCCTGATCGAGCGCCGCGAGAACGATGCCGATCGGCGCGCGCGGGGCATTTATCTGACGTCGACGGGCCGCGACCTTCAGAAGCGGGTCGGGCGCACGAGCGGTGCCATCCAGCGCCGGATCCTGGCCGCCGTGTCGCCCGCCGATCTTGCGGTGTGCGAGCGGGTGTTCCGCACCATCGAGGAAGCGTTGGATGAGGCCGAAGGGACTGTTCGGCCCTGGGGGAAGGATATCGATGCGCATTGATGAGGATGCAGCCGGCACGCGGCGGTTTCGCATGTCTGACGGTGTCGAGCTGGTTGCCGATGTCTGGGGCACGCCGAATCGGCCGCCGGCGATCCTGCTGCACGGCGGTGGGCAGACTCGCCATGCCTGGAAGCGGACAGCGCAGGTCCTGGCATCCCACGGCTTTTATGCGCTTTCGGTCGATCTGCGCGGCCACGGCGACAGCGGCTGGTCGCCGAACGGTGACTACGGCATCGACCGCTTCGCCGCCGATGTGCAGACGCTTGCCGTGGAACAATCGGCCAAGCCGATTCTCATCGGCGCGTCACTGGGCGGCATCGCGAGCCTGATCGCCGAAGGCGATGCCGAGCCCTCGATTGCGGCGGCGCTGGTGCTGGTCGATATCACGCCGCGCGTCGATGCCCAGGGCGTCGCGCGTATCCGCGGCTTCATGGCGGCTCATATCGATTCCGGGTTCTCGTCGGTGCACGAAGCCGCCGACGCAGTCGCAGCCTACCTCCCGCACCGGCCGCGGCCGCGCAATGTCGAGGGCCTGAAGAAGAACCTGCGGCTGGGCGAGGATGGCCGCTATCGCTGGCACTATGATCCGGCCTTCGTGCATGACCGCAGCACCGGTGATGATTCCGGTCGCGAGCAGCGTCTGTCGATCGCCGCCAGCCGGATCGAGGTTCCGGTGCTGCTGGTGCGCGGCGGATCGAGCGAGCTGGTCTCCGAAGCCGCGGCGCGCGAGTTCACGACCCTGGTGCCGCACGCCAGCTATGTCGATGTCCATGGCGCCGGGCAC
The DNA here is from genome assembly GCA_035279205.1 of Vineibacter sp. Taxonomy (GTDB): domain Bacteria; phylum Pseudomonadota; class Alphaproteobacteria; order Reyranellales; family Reyranellaceae; genus Vineibacter. The sequence continues at coordinate 8,686 of DATEIF010000753.1, read as the reverse complement.
ATGGTCGCGGGCGACCTGAACGACGCTTTCACCCAGGAGGTCGTACGCTTTCTGGACGGATTGTCATCGGGGCCCGTGACACCACCGCCGGATGCCGCTGTCGCGTCCTGAGAATGTCCGACACGCCACCGCCAGCCGATCGCGCCGTCCGTCCCAGTCTCTCCATCCTGGCCGCGATCGCCGCCAGCGGCACCTTGTCGATGCACATCTTCGTGCCGGCACTGCCCGCCGTGGCGCGCCAGTTCGACGTGCAGCCCAGCACCGCGCAGCTCACGTTGACGCTGTACCTGGTCGGCATCGCCGGTGGCCAGTTGCTCTACGGGCCTTTGTCGGATCGGTTTGGCCGGCGGCCGGTGCTGATCGCGGCGCTGGCCATCTTTCTGGTCGGCACGCTGCTGGCCGGCATCGCACCGCGTATCGAATGGCTGATCACGGCGCGGGTGCTGCAGGCGCTGGGCGCCTGCGGCGGCCTGGTGCTGGGGCGGGCGATGGTGCGCGACGGCGCATCGACAGAGCAGGCGGCGCGTCAGATCGCCTTCCTGGTCATGGCCATGACCACGACGCCGGCGCTGGCGCCACTGGTCGGCGGGGCGATCACCGGCTGGCTGGGGTGGCGCGCGATCTTCGCCTTTCTGGGCGTGACCGGCCTGGCCTTGCTGGTGCTCACGGCACTTGCCGTGCCGGAGACCAACCGCCAGCGGGTCGCCTTGCCCAATCCGCTCGCCATGATCGGCGTTTATGGGCGGCTGCTGCGATTGCCGCAGTTTCGCGCCTTGGCGATCGGCGGCTCGTGCATGTCGACCAGCATGTATGCGTTCTTCGCGTCATCGCCGTTCCTGTTCATCGACGTGCTGCATCGGCCGGCGTCCGAGATCGGCGCTTACTACGTGGTGATCGTGGCCGGCGTCACGCTGGGCAGCTGGATCGCCAGCCGGCTGACGATCGGCTCCCGCGCCGGCGCGCTGCTGCCGGTGGCCGCGGGGCTGGGCACGATCGGTGCCGGGGCGCTGCTGGTGATCGATCTCGCCGGATGGCTGTCGGTGCCCGCGGTGCTGGCGGCTGTCTGCGTCTTCGCGCTGGGCGCCGGGATCGCAAGCCCCGTGGCAACGGCACGCGCCATCAGCGCCGATCCGCGGGCGATCGGCGCCGCGTCGGGACTCTACGGGTTCATGCAGATGACGGTCGGCGCGCTGGCAACCCTGCTGGTCGGGATCTGGCACGGCGATTCGGCGCTGGCGGCCGCCTGCATCCTGCTGGCGGCATCGCTGATCGCCCAGGTTTCGTTTTTCGTGGCCGCCAGGCGCTAGCACCTGGAATCGCTGGTCGCTGACACACCTATCATCCCGAGCGTAGCGAGGGATCTCCCGCGAATTGCGCACCATGCGTCGATCGCAGGAGATCCCTCGCTGCGCTCGGGATGACAGCTGTACTTCGGCTGCTAGCCGACCTTGGCGAGCTTCTGCAGCGAGCGGACGTAGCGGGGCATCGGGATATCCGGGAAGCTGGTGGGCCAGTTGGTGTAGCTCACCTCGCCGACATAGATGTCGCCGCGTGAATCGACGGCAAGCCCGTGTGGCGCCAGGAAGCGGCCCGTTTCGGTGCCCGGGCCCTCGGTGCCGCCCAGGCGGGCGAGCAGGGCACCGGCCTTGTCGACGATGCTGAGCCGCGGTCCGAGATTGAGATACTTCAGGTTGACCGGCATGCCCGGCCCCAGCTCGCCGACGATGAAGCGCGGCCCGTGGGCGCCGTTGCAGCAGTAGAGCGCGCAGGGGCGGTGGAGGTTGTTCCACTGCGCCTCGTACTTGCCGTTGCCGTCGAAGACCTGGACGCGATGGTTCTCGCGGTCGGCGACATAGATCCAGCCGTCGGGATCGCTGGCGATGTTGTGCACCAGGTTGAACTCGCCCGGTCCGGTACCTGACGTACCCCAGGACATCAGGTGGCGGCCGTCGGGCGTGTACTTGTGCACGCAGGCATTGCCGTAGCCGTCCGAGACGTAGATCTCGCCCTTGGGCGAGAGCGCGGTGTGGGTGCAGCGGTTGAACGGCTTGCCGCTCATGAACGGCGCGGCGGCCTCGGGCACGCCGATCGTCAGCAGCACCTTGCCCTCGGTGGTGCATTTGCGCACCGTGTGATCACCGTCGTCGGTGCAATAGAGATTGTCGTCGGCGTCGATGTGGATGCCGTGGGCACGCTTGAACAGGCCCTCGCCCCAGGCGCGCAGGAAGTTGCCGTCGCGGTCGAACACCATCATGGGGTGTTCGCCGCGATTGAAGACGTAGACGCGATCCTTGCTGTCGACGGCGACCGCGGCAACGTCCCTGAACTCCCAGCCGTCAGGCAGCTTGGCCCAATTCTCGACGACGCCGTACCGATGCTCTCCGCTGCCGAGTACCACTGCCATGGCGTTCCTCCCACCATCCATGCGGCGAGCCTAGCATCGTGGCAGGAGACTGTACCGGATGGCCGGGGTGCGTGCATCGCATAGGAGCGTCTTCAGGCACGCGCGAGAAAGGTACGCACGGTTTCGAGCGGCCGGCCCGCCAGACGGTGCGCATCATCAGTGACCGCGGCGTACTCACCCGCAGCGACGGCCTGGCGCAAACCGACAAGGGCCTCGACGACGAAAGGCGGAAGACCGCGCCCGGCCAATGCGCTGCCGTAGTCGCTCAGCGGTATCTCGCGGGCGCGTATCGGTGTTGACGAGACCTTGGTCAGCAGGTCCGCGACCTCAACCAGGTCCAGCGCCTCGGCGCCGGTCAGCTCGTAGACTTTGCCGTCATGGCCGGGCTGGGTCAGAACTGCCGCCGTGGCCGCCGCGAGATCGGCACGCGTGACGTAGGCCACCTTGCCGCCGATGCCGGGCAGGGCAAACTCGCCGCTCTCCTTGGCAGCGGCCAGCGTGAGGTTCTCGGCGTACTGGTTGTTGCGCAGGATCGTGTAGGGGATGCCCGATGCTTTGAGATAGGTCTCGCTGTCGGCGTGGATCGCGGCGAACGGGAACAAGCTGGCCGGTGTCGCATTGGTGAAGCTGGTGTAGACCACGCGGCCGACGCCGGCTGACTTTGCAGCATCGATGGCGGCGCGATGCTGGCGGATGCGGACATCGTTGGGAGCGTCGCCCGAGATGATGAGAACGGCATCGGCGCCGGAGAACGTCGCGGCGAGGCTGGCGGGCTTGTCGAAATCGACAGCGGCGGTCTTGAACCCTTTGGCCGCGAGGTCGGCGAGCTTGCCGGAATCGCGTGCGCCCAGGATCACAGTGGCGGGCGAGACACGGTCAGCGAGGGCGTGGGCGACCAGCCGGCCGAGCTGCCCGCTGGCACCGGTTGTGACAATCATTGTTTTCTCCAAGAAAGTCGGTCAGTTCTCGTTTGAGAGTTGGTTCCCAATCGAGACCATGGCGATGTAGAGTGGCTACTGACCGCCCACAAGAAGGGCGTTTTGCGTCACTCGGTTCTCCGGCAGTCACCGAGGCCGGCCATGGTGAAAGGAAAGCGGCATGACCAGGCGACGTCTCGAGGACGGCTTCATGGAGGAGTGCCCGATCCGCGATATCCTCGACCGGATCGGTGATCGCTGGAGCTTGTTGGTGCTGTGGTCGCTGGCGTCCGGCACGCTGCGGTTCACGGCGATCAAGCGCGAGATCGGCGATATTTCACAGCGCATGCTGGCGCAAACCCTGCGCCGCCTGGAGCAGGACGGCTTTGTCTCACGCGCCGTTCATCCCACGGTGCCGCCGCGGGTGGACTATACCCTGACGGCGTTGGGACGCTCGTTTCTGACCCAGCTTGAGGCGCTGGTGGCGTGGGCCGACGCCAACCATGCCGCAGTACGCGCGGCACGCGCGGCTTACGTGCCGCCGCCCGCCAATACCGACACGTGGCCGACCTCAAGGACGGCGTAGGGTGCTTGGCTTCACCACATGGTCTTGCGGTAGGCTTCCTCCAGCCGCTGCTCGCGCTCCCGGGTGCCGTCCGGCGGCAGCTTGAGCTGATCGCCGATCATCGCCGACAGCGACGGCAGCACCGAGCGATCGACTTGCGCCGTCGGATCCCACAGGCGGCTGCGGCGGAACGCCTTGGCGCAGTGCAGGAACGCTTCCTCAACGTTGATGACCAACGCCGACCGCGGGTTCTTGCCCTCCGCCACCATCGCCGCCAGCAATCGGGGATCAACCGACAGACGCGCCGTGCCGTTGACACGCACGGTTTCCTCGAAGCCCGGGATCAGGAACAGCATACCGACGCGAGGGTTGTTCAGAACGTTGCGCAGGCTGTCGAGGCGGTTGTTGCCGGGGCGGTCGGGCAGGGCCAAGGTCTTTTCGCCCAGGACCTTGACGAATCCGGGCTTGTCGCCGCGCGGCGTGACGTCGAGGTGCCCGTCCTGGCTTGATGTCGCCAGGCAGCAGAAGGGCGACATCTCGATGAAGCGCCGCATGTGCTTGTCGATGCGGCCGATGTCCTTGGCGATGACGCCGGGCGAGGGCTTGGGGTAGGTGCCCTCGACCAGCTGGCGTGCGCCGGCCTCATCGAGAAGTTCGGGGTCAGACGGCAGATCCTCGACGATCGGGCCGACATTCGTATCCGGCATGATGGGCTCCTGGGCTGCCGCTGCCTTTCGCGCATCCTAAAAGCATTTCGAAATGCGAATCAATTGCATTTCGTGGATCCGTGTCGTCCTGAGCGAAGCGAAGGACCTTGCGGTCGATCGTTCAAAAGAACGATGGCGCCGGTGACTACTAAACACACCTTCACTGTCACCGCCACCGCAGGGTCCTTCGCTTCGCTCAGGACGACGAAAACTGCGCTCTCGCGGTCTACTCCTTCCACACGCCCCAGGGCACCGGGCGATCCGCCGCCCAGGTCTTGTAGCCGTGCACGTTGGGCCGCACCGCATCGATGTTGGGGTCGTAGTACATGCCGATGATCGGCACCTGTTCGGCCATCATCGCATGCAGCTTGAGGAAGATGTCCTTGCGCTTGGCCTCGTCCATGGTGCGGGCGCTTTCGGCCAGCAGCTCGATCGCCTTGGGATCATCCCACTGCGCCCATTTCGACTTCGACTTGTCGGCGATCAGGGCCGCATACATCAGCCCCGGGTCAAGGCGCGGCGAGTAGCCGAACGACTGCACCTGGAACGTGCCCTTCAGGTAGTTGTCGAGCTGCGTTGCCCAGTCCAGCGTCTCCAGCTCGACCTTGAAGCCGGCGGCCGCCAGCATCGCTTGCGCGATGACCGAGCGTTCGTACATGCCGGGATAGCGCTTGTTGGTCTGGATCTTGATCGTCTGGCCGGCATAGCCCGCTTCCTTGAGCAGCGCCGCCGCTTTCTTGGGATCGTAAGCCGGCCACTCCAGGAAACGCTTGTCGAAATAGCTGCTGGACTCGCTGACGACGGACGGGTTGCCCTTCACGAGGCCGTCGCTGCGCGCATCGGCGATCTGGTTGATGTCGATGGCATGCGCCATGGCCTGGCGGATCTTGACGTTCGATAGCAGCGGATCCTGGGTCTGGATCAGCAGCGGCCCCCAGTTCAGGCCGGGCGCGGTCTGCACCACCACGTCACGCCGCTTCTTGAGCTCGCCGACGCGGGCCGTGTCGACCTGGGGGACGACGTCGATGGCGCCCGTCAGCAACGCCGCTTCGGCGGCGTTGGGATCGGGGATGATGCGGAAGATGACCTGATCGACATAGGCGATGCGGGCGCCGGCATAGCCGCTCTGCGGCTCCTTACTGGGCTGATAGCCGGCAAAGCGCTCGAGCGTGATGAACTCGCCGCGTTTCCAGTCCTTGAGCTTGTAGGGACCGGAGCCGATCGGTGTGGCCCATTTGCCGTCGGCACCGACGCTGGCGGGATGCGCCACCAGGACGTGGCACTGAACGTTGGCGAGTTGCTTGAGAAAAACCGCCTGTGGCTCCGCCAGCCGATAGACGACGGTGCGCGGATCTGGGGCTTCGACATCGAGGACTTTCAGGCCTGAGCTGCCATCGAACGTGCGGCGGCAGTTCCAGCCTGCCTGCGCCATCAGGCGATCCCACGTCCACTTCACCTCGGCCGATGTCAGCGGATCGCCGTTGTGGAACTTCACGCCCTCGCGCAGGCGGAAGGTATAGGTCTTGCCGTCCTCGGAGACCGTCCATGAGTCGGCCAGCGCCGGACCAACGCCGAGATCAGCCCGGTGTGCGACCAGGCCTTCGAACAGGATCTGGATCACCGTATCGGTGTTGGCGTCGCGATTGATGCCGGGTTCCACGCTCCTGATGTCGGAATTGATGGCAAGCGTGAGCGTGCCGCCGCTGCGCTGCGCCAACGCCGGTCCCCCCAACAAGGCACCGGCAGCCAGTGCGAGGATGATCTTTTTCATGAGGCCGCCCCGGTCTTATTGGTCCTGAGATATGTGCGCAAAAGTGACGCATATTTTTATCGTCACGAAAAGCACTTTTTGACCAGGAAGCGGCGATGCAATATAGGGGCCGTTCGAGCAGTTTGTGATCGGGAGAAGGGTGTGGCAAAGGCCCGGCAGCACGGCAGCCAGGCGACTCCGCTGCAAAGCGAGCTCGCCCGCCAGATCCTGGCGCGCATCGAGAAGGACAACCTGCCCACCGGGGCGCCCGTGCGCGAACTGGCGCTGGCGCAGGCGTTCGGGGTGTCACGCACGCCGGTGCGCGCCGCGCTGGGCGTGCTGGAAGGGCTGGGCTATGTTCGGCGCACGCCGGGGCGCGGGTTCGTGCTGGCGAAGAAGCTCAACGGCGCGCAGCGGGCGCTCGCCCGGCTGCCGCGCTCGCCGTTCGAGGATCTTTACACCGCCCTGATGGCTGACCGCGCGCGCGATCGCATCCCCGCTGATGTGTCCGAGGCCGAGCTGATGCCGCGCTATGGCGTATCGCGCGGTGCGCTGCGGCGTGTGCTGATGAAGCTCGCCGATGAAGGGCTGGTGCGCCGACAGCGCGGGCACGGCTGGCACTTTGTCGAGGCGCTCGATTCGCGGCAGGCCTTCGCCGAAAGCTACCGCTTTCGCATGATTGTGGAGTGCGCCGCGCTGCGCGAGCCCAGCTTCGCGCCCGATCCCGCCGAACTGGACCGCTTGCGCGAGATGCACCTGGAGCGCCTGCGGGAGGGGCGCGATACCGATCCGCGCCGCTGGTTCGAGACCAACCGGCTATTCCACGAGACGCTGACGGGGTGGTCGTCGAACCGCTACCTGCTGGAGGCCGTCCGCCGCCAGAACGCGCTACGACAGCTGGGCGAGTACAGCACCTTCCCGCGGCTGTCGCCTGAGCGCATCGCCCAGTCGACGCGCGAGCATCTGGCCATTCTCGATGCGCTGATCGCCGGTGATCGCGAGTGGGCAGCGACGCTGCTGCATCGTCATCTCGATCTGACGTTGCGCATCTACGGCGGCAGCGGCACGGCTCAAAGCGCCGGCACGAGCGGTATCAAGACTCCGGCACGCCGCTCGACGACAGCGACACCGTCCAGGCAGTAGCTGCTGTCATCCCTCGCTACGCTCGGGATGACAGCGGTGTCGGCTCGGCATGGACGTGCCGGTGGGCGTTGGCGAATGCCCGGCCGATGCCGATCAGGACGGGCTGGTTGATGTCGATTGGCCCCGTGCCGCCGCGCAGGTCGTCCAATGTCGCGCACCAGTGGGACGCCTCGCTGCGGGCGATGCCGGCGGCCACGACAACCGGGGTCGACGCCGCGAGTCCTGCCGCCAGCAGACGCTGTGCGATCGCCGAAGCCGTCCTCCCACCCATGTAAAAGACCAGCGTCGTCTGGGGATCCGCCAGGCCGCGCCAGTCGAGATCTTCCGGCAGGGCACCGTCGCGCGCATGACCGGTGACGAAGCGCACGGAATGGGCGTGATCGCGATGCGTGAGCGACACGCGCAGGGCGGACGCGGCGGCAAGCGCTGCCGTTACGCCCGGCACGACGTCGACCGGGATCCCGTGCGCCTCGAGTGTCGCGATCTCTTCGCCGGCGCGCCCGAAGATCATGGGATCGCCTGACTTGAGCCGCACGACGTGCTTGCCCTGGCGGGCCAGTTTGACCATCAGGTCGTTGATGTCGGCTTGCGAACAGCTTTCGCGCCGTCCCCGCTTGCCGACCAGCATGCGCCGCGCTTCCCGACGCGCGAGTTCCAGGACCTCGGCGGACACCAGGTCGTCGAACAGGATCACATCGGCGGATTGCAGCGCGCGAATGGCTTTCACCGTCAGCAGGTCAGCATCGCCGGGGCCGGCGCCCACCAGCGTTACACGACCCGATTTCGGTGGTGCTGTGGCCGCGACCGAGCTCAGGAGACCGGCGAGGTTTTTCCGTTCGCCAACGTCAGGTGGCGCGGTGAGCGCGCGCTGTGCAAATCGCTCCCAGAACTGCCGCCGCGCGGCATCGCCGGCCAGAAGCCGTGCCACGGTGGCGCGCATGCCGTGCGCTAGCTCGCCCCACGCGGCGAGCCACGGCGGCAGCAGTGTTTCGATTCGCTGCCGGATTGCCTGGGCCAGGACCGGCGCCGCGCCGCCGGTCGAGATACCGACAACGACGGGGGAGCGGTTGACGATGGAGCCGGTCTGGAACTGGCACAGCGACGGCCTGTCGATGACGTTGAACGGAACGCCGGCGGCGCGAGCGGCTGCGGCGAAGGCCTCGGCGTCTTCGTCGAGGTCGGCGAAGGCAATCGCGGCGC
>DATEIF010000752.1:0-5208 GCA_035279205.1 Vineibacter sp. | reverse complement strand
CGACATAGCGCAGCTCGTACGTGCCCGGTTTGGCCGGCAGGATCAGCTTGGCGTCATCGGGCTCGGTGCCCTTGGTGTTGAAATACTCGCCGTAGGCGGACCGTTCCTCGTCGGGACGCACGACGGTGATGAAGTCGCCGTCGTTGTTGGGGCCGGTCCATTGGATCACCACGCGCGCGCCGGCCGGCGCCGAGTCCGGCGCGTTGAGCGTCGCCGTCGTGGCGACCGCCGTGATCGTCTTGCGGGCCAGGATCTCATTGCTTTGGCCGGTGACGTAGCGGATCTCGTAGGTGCCGGGCCTGCCCGGCAGCTTCAGGCCCTGCTCGTCGGGGTCGGCGTCCTTCACGTTGAAATAGTCGGCGTAGGTGGATTTGGCGTCATCGGGCTTCACCACCGTGATGAAGTCGCCGGCATTGTTGGGGCCGCTCCACCTCACTTTGATGCGGCTGCCGGCCGGTGCGCTGTCGACGGCCTGAAGATCGACCTGGGCCGGCAACGCCACCACAGTGCGCCGCGCCAGCACCTGGTCGGACTCGCCGGTGACATAGCGGATCTCGTAGGTGCCGGCCTTGTCGGGCACGCGCACCTTGGCCGGGTTGCCGTCGCGCGTGTTGGCGTAGTCGCGATAAACACTCTTGCCGGCGGTGGGCGGCACGATGGTGATGAAGTCGCCGTTGCCGTTCGGGCCGGTCCAGCCGACATCGACCGTGCCGCCGATCGTGATGGTCTCGACTGCCTCCAGCGTGGCCTTGGCCGGCGTCACGTCGATGGGCTGGCGCGCCAGCACCTTGCCGTCGGCATTGCCGTAGACGATGTCGTAGCGCCCGGGCTTGTCCGGCGCGCGCAGCGGCGCCGGGTTGCCGGCCGCCGTTTCGGTCATGTTGCCGCTGGTGCCCTCGGCGCCCGGCTGAACGAAGGCGATGTGATCGCCCTTGGCGTTGGGGCCGGTCCAGTCCACGGCGAGCGGGTCACCGGCGGTCACCGACGCGGGCGCCTTCAATGTCGCCTTGGGCAGTGCCGCCTTGGGTGCGCCGGCCATCGGATTGGGCGTCGCGGGCTTCGGCGCCGGCGGCGGTGCCGCCGCCTCGCGGCCGGCCTCCTTCAGCGCCTCGCGCAGGGCGCCGGCGTCCTTGGCGCTGAAATACTTGCCGCCGGTGGCATTGGCGAGGCAGCGCAGGCCGCCCTCGTCCTGGCGTTGCACATCAAAGCCGATGACGTGGGTGCGGAAATCCACGCCGAGCTTTTTCAGGTCGGCGCCGACGGCGCAGGGATCGGCCTTGCAGGTCTCGATGCCGTCGCTGATCAGGATCACCGTGGCGCTCTGCTCGGTGAAACTCAGGGATTGGGCGGCCTGCTTCACCGCCTCCGACAGCGGCGTCATGCCCTTGGGCTGGATGCCGCCGACGATGCTCATCAGGCGGCTGGCATCGACCTTGCCGGCAGGCGACAGCACCTCGATGTCGGTGCAATCGCCCTTGCGCCGATGGCCATAGGCCATCAGCCCGACCTCGACCTTGGGATCCCAGCCCTTCAGCAGATCGCCCAGCGCCTCGCGCGCGACCTCGATCTTGGGCCGGCCGCCAACCGGCGCCAGCATGCTGCCCGATGCGTCCAGCACGATGATCGCCCGCGGCGCGCCGGTGTTCTTGCTGGTGCTGGCGGTGGTCTGGGCCGATGTCGGGACGGAGGGCAGGGCTACAGTCAGGCCGGCAGCGACGATGGCCAACCAGGTTCGGATACCCAAACGCATATTCCCTCCGACGAGCCCCAGCGCGACGACTGTCGCGGCGTGCGCGTGATATGCGAATGCATCGCTGACGGCAACCTTACGTCGGCACCAGTGTCATCCCTCGCTACGCTCGGGATGACGTGAGGGCAGGCGGGGCCTACGGCATGCCGGCGCGTGCCACGGTGCGCCAGGTCTCGAACGTCTCCTCGCCGACGCCGTCGAGCATCGTGCGCAGGGCGCGCATCACGGGTAGCGACGCCGCATCGCTGCCGATCGCCAGCGCGAGGTCAATGTCCTTGCGCATGATGGCTTGCAGGGAATTGAAATCGGCCCGCGTCGGCGCCCAGGCGGCATAGGCGTCGCTGGCATCCCGGGGATTGCGCGAGAAGAAGTTGCGTCCGCTGCTGGCCTCGAACACCGGCACCGCGTCTTCCAGTCGAAGCCCGTTGTCGAGGCCGATGCGGTAGGCCTCGGCCGCGATCATGATACTGGCGATGCCCATGGCGTTGTTCACGATCTTGGTCGCCTGGCCGGCACCCAGCGCACCGCAGCGGAACACGCTCTTGCCCATGCTGGCCATGAGGGGCTGCAGCGCATCGATATCTTCCGAACGACCGCCCATCATGATCGCCAAGGTTCCGTCACGCGCCTTGACCAGGCCGCCGCTGACCGGCGCGTCGACCACGCGGATGCCCAGCGGCTCCAGTTCGGACTGCAGCTCGTGCATCGTGGCTGGCGCCACCGTGCCCATCACCACCAGCATCGGCGGCTTGCCGGACAGGCCGGCGCGCAGGCCGTCGGCGCCCAGCGCCACCTGGCGGGCCTGGTCGGGTGTCGCGACCAGGATGATCACCGCATCGCAGCCGGCACACTCCGCAGCCTGCCGGGTGGTGCGCACGCCCAGCGTGGCGAAAGGCGCCAGCGCCTTTTCGCTGGTGTCGCAGACCGTGAGCGCGAAGCCCGCGTCGTGGATGCGGCGCGCCATGGGATTGCCCATGGCGCCGACGCCGATCACGGCGACTGTCCTGATGGTCATGACCCGGTCCTCAATGGATGGTGACGCCGCTGTCGACCGACAGGACCTGTCCCGTGGTCACGCGCGCTTCGTCCGAGCCCAGGTAGACGGCCATCTGGGCGATGTCGAGCGGCTGGCACGGGCCCAGCAGGTGCGTGTCCGACAGCCCGCGCAGTTCCGGCCGGTCGTTCAGCAGGCGCGCGATGCGCGGCGTCAGCACCAGCCCGGGTGCGATGGCGTTCACGCGGATCTTGTCGGCGGCATACTCGGCCGCCATCGAGCGGGTGAGCGCCGCAACGCCGCCCTTGGCGGCGGTGTAGCAATCGCGCCCCGGCAACGCCATCAAGGCCACCATGGAGGCCATGTTGATGACCGAGCCGCCACCCGCCTTGATCATCTCGGGAACGGCGTGCTTGCAGCACAGAAATGTGCCGTAGAGGTCGAGCTTGATGACGCGCCAGAACTCCTCATCGGGCGCCTCGGTGACGCGCGCGTCCGCGGCGCTGGAGCCGCCGGCGACGTTGCACAGCACGTTCAATCGGCCGAAGCGCGCCACCGTCTGGGCCACCGCGGCGCGCACGCTGTCGGCATCGGTGATATCGCACGCCAGCGCCAGGCCGCGCTCGCCGGCATTGGCTGCCGCCAGGGACTCCTGCACGCCGTCGGCCAGGATGTCGACGGCGGCGATGGACGCGCCTTCCTCGATATAGCGTGCACAGATGGCGCGCCCGATTCCGCCGGCTGCGCCGGTGATGAAAGCCACCTTGCCCTTGAGCCTGTCCATCCGTGCGTCCTCTCGTCTTTGGTGTTGGTCGGGCATTGTGGCGCCCCGACGAGGGGCTTGGCCAAGCGTTTTCAGGCAAGGCACGCCGGCGGGATTGACCGTTGACCGCACACGCGATTAGGTGCGCTCGCAGGCATTTTGGAGGAACAGATGGACGTGGTCGGTTACCGACGCAACACGCCGGGTACGCAGCCGGAATATCTTCATCCGGCCTATGCCTCGTCGGTGAAGCGCGCGCCGGGCAAGAAGCTGGTGCTGATGCCGCAGACGCTGAGCGAGGTGACGGGGCCGGTGTTCGGCCACGACCGGGTGGGTCCGGACGACAACGACCTCACCAAGGGCCACGACGGTCCGCCGATCGGCGAGCGCATCATCGTCGGCGGCCGCGTGCTGGATGGCGATGGCCGGCCGGTGCCGCGCACGCTGGTCGAGCTCTGGCAGTGCAATGCCACCGGCCGCTATCGCCACGACAACGACCAGCACGATGCGCCGCTGGACCCCAACTTCACCGGCGCCGGCCGCACGATCACCGACGACGAGGGCCGCTATACGTTCACCACGATCAAGCCCGGCGCCTATCCCTGGCCCAACCACTACAACGCCTGGCGGCCGCAGCATCTGCACTTCTCGCTGTTTGGTCCGAGCTTCATGACCCGCCTGGTGACGCAGATGTATTTCCCCGGCGATCCGCTGATGCCGCTCGATCCGATCTTCAACTGCGTCACCGATGCGGCGGCACGCGAGCGCATGGTCTGCAGCTTCGACATCGAGACCACGGTGCCGGTGTTCGCGCTGGGCTATCGCTTCGACATCGTGCTGCGCGGCCGCAACGCCACGCCGATGGAGGCCTGAGATGGCAAAGCTTGTGCCGACGCCGTCGCAGACGGTGGGGCCGTACTTCTCGCTCGGGCTGACCTGGCTCAACACCGCCGACCTGGCCAAGGACGCAACGGCGGGCGAGCGCATCACCATCACCGGCCGCGTGCTGGATGCCGACGGCGCGCCGATCCCCGACGCCATGCTGGAGGTCTGGCAGGCCGATGCGCACGGCCGCTACGCTCACGCCGAGGACACCCAGGCCAAGCCGAAGGATGCCGGCTTCACAGGCTTCGGCCGCATCGCCACCGACAAGAACGGCACGTTCCGGCTGCTCACCGTCAAGCCCGGCGCCGTGCCCGGCCCCGGCAACAGCCTGCAGGCGCCGCATATCGTGGTGGCGCTGTTCATGCGCGGCATGCTGCGCCACCTCTACACGCGCATCTATTTTGCCGACGAGGCCACCGCCAACGCCGCCGATCCCGTGCTGGGCCTGATCGACGATCCGACGCGGCGCGCCACGCTGGTGGCGCCGCGCGTCAATGGCCGCGCCGAGTACCACTGGGACATCGTCATGCAGGGCACGAACGAGACGGTGTTCTTCGATTGCTAGCGCACGTCATCCCGAGCGCAGCGAGGGATCTCCCGCGAATAGCGTACTGTGCGTCCTTCGCCGGAGATCCCTCGCTGCGCTCGGGATGACTGCTCCCATCACGCATCCCGCCGCGCCGACTCGGCGGTGCGGCCGGCCATGTCCTTGAAATTCTGCCGCAGCTGCTCCAGTGCGAAGCTGAAGGCATAGAGCCGGCCGACCGCCTCGACCGGCAAGGCCCGAATGAGTCCTTCGTTGCGCATGGCCACCAG
>DATEIF010000751.1:0-9189 GCA_035279205.1 Vineibacter sp. | reverse complement strand
CCGGCGGGCTGTCGTCGGTGGTGGACATCGGCAGGTCGGCCGACGTTGCGTCGCGTGCGGTGCCCGACGGTGCCGGAACGTTCTGTTGCGCGACAATCGCGTTGCCGATGATGGCCAGCAAGGCCAGTCCGCCGAGCCCGGCGATGCGCTTCATCCAGCGGCGGCCTGCTGACTCGGCGGGGCGGATCACCACCAGGGTCGGCGGCGGCGCATCGGCGCCATTCGAGGGTTGTTCCGGAGGAAACGGCCGGTGAGGCATCCAGGCATCTCGGAGGATTAGAGGGGAGGTGGGCGCTCCTCTTTCTCGTACTCGCAAGACCGATCGTGCTGTCGACGAGTCGGTGCCCGGCGTGCGGGCGGCGAGCGGTGAGCAGTCGCCATGAACCGGCAGCATTGTTGCGAAGCTTCGTGAGCTTCGCAATCACTCCTTGCGGCGACTTCACGCAGCGATCGTGCGAGTGTTACCGCCTCCTCCAAACGGAGGACGCCATGAGCACCGTTGGCGCCTAGCATGAAATGCGAAGGCCGGTCACGGAGGCGCATGTGGTGAAGGAAATCCTGTACAGCAGCGTGCCGCAGCGGCGCGGCTCCGTGGATATCTACTACGAGCGGTTCAAGGACCTGTCCGGCACCGCCAAGGATCCCGGCGGCGCCACGCTCTCCTACGCCGGGGTCAAATGCCGGCGATATCTCAACACAAAAATGGCGTTCCACGAGGAAGCGGCGCCCAACATCGACGGCACGCTGGCCTTGATCCGCCAGCGCAGCATTCCGGTACCGGACTATCTGCCCAACCAGTTGAAGAACGGCAAAGGGCAGCCGGAGGACATGGAGGCATTCCTGAACATGGCTATCGCGGCGGGCAAATTCAGTGCCGGCGCTTCCGGCGGCGATCGCGACATCTCCGCAGCTGTTCAGACGTTCGCCGACAGTGCGCTCGGTGTGGACTGCACGGGCCTTGTCTATGGCTACATGTTTCGCGGCCAGGACACCCAGATGGAGGACATCCAGCAGAAGGGCAAAGACGGCAAGTGGACGACCGTGCAGTACAATGTCCTGGCCAACGGCGGATCGTGCCCCTTCTTCTATACCAGCTACGCCGACAAGGCGGTCGGGGACCGCGGGATTCTATGGAATCCCGCCACGTGGGCTGAGGGAGATGTCCTGCTCTGGATGTACTCCAACGGCTTCACGGAAACCCGGTCGCCGGGCCACTGCGGGCTCGTGGTTTCGGCCGACACGGCGAACAATCGCTTGATCTTTGTGCAGTCCGGATCGGACGCCGGCGGCGGTCCCGAGCGAGTCGAAAAGTGGATGGCGGGTCCCGCGGAGACGACCTGGAAGACCAAACAAACCGACAAGGCGACCGGGCTGAGCTACCTCAGCATGGATACTGCCGTATCAAGCCGTTTCATCTGCGTGCGGCCCAGAAACGTTTAGCGCTGCAGGGCGCGTGCCGTCGGAGCACGCGCCCGTCGGCGGCATCACTCCGCCGCCGGAACCTGCACGCCAACGCCGATCGGGCACGAAACGCCGGTGCCGCCCAGGCCGCAATAGCCGTTCGGGACCTTGGCGAGGTACTGCTGGTGATAATCCTCGGCGTAGTAGAACGGCGGCGCCTCGAGGATCTCGGTGGTGATCTCGTCGAAGCCGCGTGTCTTCAGCGCTGTCTGGTACATCCGCAAGGATGCCTCGGCCGCCGCTTTCTGCGCCGGCGAGAACGTGTAGATGCCGGACCGGTATTGCGTGCCGATGTCGTTACCCTGGCGCATGCCCTGCGTCGGGTCATGGCTCTCCCAGAACACCTTCAGCAGGGCGTCGTAGGACGTCTTGGTCGGATCGAACCAGACCTTCACCACCTCGTTATGGCCGGTGAGGCCGGAACAGACCTCCTCATAGGTCGCATGCGGCGTGTAGCCGCCAGCGTAGCCGACCGCGGTGCTGTACACGCCTGGTGCCTGCCAGAACTTGCGCTCGGCGCCCCAGAAGCAGCCCAGCCCGAACATGGCTTCCTCCAGCCCGGCGGGAAACGGCGGCTGGATGCGGTTGCCGTTGACGAAATGGGTGTCGGGCACGGTGAACGCCGGCGTCTTGCGGCCGGGCAGCGAACGCTCCGGCTCGGGCATCTTCACCTTTTTGCCGAACAGCGACGTCAGCATGGCGGTCTCCTGCAATCCTGTAGCCCCAAAGTGTGCCCGAGCGGGCGCCGGGTCAATGGTGCTGGGCGGGATTTGATAGGGCGTGAGCGGTGGCGGCGGCACCCCGCGGCAGATGGGCGATGGCGTTGGCGTAGTAGCGCAGCAGCGGCGTTTCGGCTTCGGCCGGGCTGTACAGCCCATCGTCGCTCACGGTGACGAGCCGCCGCAGGCGCAACATGCGCAACCCGACATGGATGGCATAGTCGCGGTCGTCGCGCGGCACGTAGATCCGCGCACCGCCGGCGTGCAGCGCGTCCGCCAGCGCCTGGCAGCGCGCCTTCAGCTCCAGCTCGTCCAGCGGCCGTTCAGCTTCCAGCAGCACGGTCGACACCAGCGACACCGGCAGCACTGGCACGACCTTGCCGATTGCCGTCATCAGGTCCTGCGCCAGCAGGCCGATGGCCTCGAAGCGCCGCTCCTTGGTGAGCGTTCGCAGATCGCTGCCGAACTGGTCGGCGTGCTGCGCCAGCCAGGCGCGGGCCGACACCGGCACGCCGAAATTCACGCAGGCATAGCCGAAGCGATACCAGTTGCCGCTCAGCATCTGGCGCAGGTTGCGGCCGATGAACCGCAGGGTGGTGCGGATGGCATAGCCGCCGCTGCGGCGCTCGGCTGCGGGATCGCCGGCACGCAGCTGCGTGCGGTCCTCCAATACGCGGTCGTAGTTGATGCCCACCGGCACGAACACGATGTCGCGCGGGCCGTGCGGATCGAACGACTTCAGCCCGTAGTCGAGCAGGCCCAGCCGCGGCGGCCGCAACTTGCCGTCGCGCGTCAGGCCGGCTTCGGGGTACATGGCCTGCGCCACGCCGGCCTCGGTCGCCATGTGCACATAGCGCTCCAGCACGCGGCGATAGAGCGGATCGTTGGAGTCGCGGCGCACGAAATAGGCGCCCATCGCCTTGATCAGGGTCTGCAGCGGCCACACGCGCGCCCATTCACCGACCGCGTAGGAGAGCGCCGTGCGCTCGGCGGCGAGGAAGGCGACTAGCACGTAATCCATGTTGCTGCGGTGGTTCATGACGAACACCACCGTGGCGTCGTTGCCCACCGCGGCCAGTGCCTTGTCGTCCGTGATGCCCAGCCGCACGCGATAGAGCGCGCGGGCGAGCGCACGCGCCAGCCAATAGCCGATGCGGAAATAGAAGTAGGCGTTGAACGCTGGCACGATCTCGTTGGCGTAGCGGCGCACGTCGTTCATCACCACTTCGCGCGGCACCTTGGCGGCCTGGGCATGATCGTTGGCGGCGGCGACGATCGGCGGATCGTAGATCAGGCGGTCGATCAGCACCTGTCGCCGGGTGAGCTGGAACGGGCGGATCTCGACCTGCAGCCGTCGGTTGACCCGGTCGATCAGCCGGTTGACGCGCCGGCGCAGCACCCAGCGGGCCGAGGGGATCAACAGGCGGTCAAGCAACGACCACAGCGCGAAAGCGGCGATCGGCAGGAACAGCCAAAGCGGTACTGCGACCGGCTCGTGCATGACGCACTGTAACCGTTTGTCACGTCTCCCGCGAGCGGGAGAGGAAGGGCGCGCGTCGCGCGCAGCGAGAGGTGAACAAGCGCGCCGGGCAGGCTATGGTCGGGCCGGGAGGCGAAGCGATGGCATTCATTTCCGGCGTGGGCAACACGCGCTATGGCAAGATCGAGGGCAGCACCACCATGGGCCTGGCCGCCACGGCGGCGCAGGCCGCCCTGGCCGATGCCGGCCTGGAGCCCAGGGATATCGACGGTCTGCTGACCGGCTACGCGACCACCATGCCGCACATCATGCTGGCCACGGTGATCGCCGAGCGGTTCGGGATCCGGCCGGCTTATGCCCATGCCCTGCAGGCCGGCGGGGCGACGGGCGTCGCCATGGCCATGCTGGCCAAGATCCTGGTCGACAGCGGACGTTGTCGTGCGGTGCTGATCGTGGCGGCCGAGAACCGCGCCAGCGGCCAGAGCCGCGACCAGTCGATCCAGACTCTGGCCCAGGCCGGCCATCCCGATTACGAGGTGCCCTACGGCGCCACCATCCCTGCCTATTACGGCCTGCTGGCGGCGCGCTACATGCACCAGTTCGGTGTCACCGATCGCGACCTTGCCGAGCTGGCGGTGGTGATGCGCCGCCATGCCGGCCGGCATCCCGACGCGCATCTGCGCACGCCGATCAGCCTGGACGAGGTGATGGCGTCCAAGCCGATCGCGCTGCCGTTGCGCCTGCTCGATTGCTGCCCGGTTTCGGATGGCGGCATTGCGGCGGTCATCACGCGCGATCCCACCGCGTCGGCGCGCGTGCGCATCCGCGGCGCCGGCCAGGCCCATTTTCACCAGCACATTTCCTGCGCCCGCGATTGGGCCGACATGGGTGCCAAGGCGTCGGCCGACCGGGCGCTGGCCGATGCCGGCATGCAGCTGGCCGAGATGAACTATCTCGCGGTCTACGACTCCTTCACCATCACGCTCGCCATGCTGCTGGAAGAGATCGGCTTCGTACGCCGTGCCGGTGCCGGCGAGGCGGCGCGCGCCGGGCGCTTCGAGATCGGCGGCGATCTGCCGCTCAACACCCATGGCGGGTTGCTGTCGTTCGGCCATTGTGGTGTCGGCGGCGGGCTCGCACATCTGGTCGAGGCGCAGCGCCAGCTCGCCGGCCGCGCCGACGACCGGCAGGTGAGGAACGCGACGGTCGGCTTCGTGCACGGCGACGGCGGCGTGATGTCATCGCACGTGTCGATGGTGCTGGAGCGGGTGTGAGGACACAACAATGACACAAGCAACAGCATCGTCTGCCGACCCGATCGCGCGCGACTGGTGGGCCGGTGTCGCCGAGGGGCGGATCGGCTACGAGGTCTGCGCCGATTGCGGCACGGCGCAATTCTACCCGCGCGGCCATTGCACGGCTTGCGGCTCGGCGCGGGTCGAGGTGCGGCCAGCGGCCGGCACCGGCACGATCTTTTCGATCACGGTCGTGCACCGGCCGCCATCGGCGGCCCTGCAGCCGTTCGCGCCCTATGCCATCGCGCTCGTCGACCTCGATGAAGGCGTGCGCCTGATGGCGCATGCCGATCCGGCGCTGGGCATCGGTGCGCGCGTGCGGGCGACGTTCGTGACGTTCGGCGATCGTACTATCACGCGCTTCGTCGCCGCCTGAGACGCCTGCATGCTGCACACGCTGAAGGCCATCGTCATTGCGACCTGGAACGGCTTCTTCGAAAACCGCCTCACGTCGATGGCGGCCGCGATCGCCTTCTACGCCTTGTTCTCCGTCGGGCCGATCCTGCTGGTGATGATCACCATCGCCGATCCGATCCTCGGCCACATGGCGGCCGAAGAGGCGATCATGTCGGGGCTGTCGGAGGCCATCGGCGTCGAAAACCTCGAGGTGATCCGCCGCGCCGTGCAGGAGGGCCTGTTCCGCGGCGGCACGACGTGGACGACGATCATCAGCGTGGCCGTGATCCTTTATTCGGGCACGGCGATCTTCGTCGAGCTGGATTCGGCGTTCGACGTGATCTGGCGCCCGGCGACGGGCTGGCGGCGGCATCCGGTGCTGGCCGAGATCCGCTCCCGGCTGCTGGCGCTGGGGCTGATGGCGGTGATCGGGGTGCTGTTCATCCTGGTCTTTACCGCCACCGCCACCATCGCCGCCTACGACGGCGTGCTGCGCCGCCTGCCGTGGCTGGGCGAATATCTCGGGTCGGCGCTGTCGGAAGGCTGGTCGCTGGGCGTCACCGCCGGTTTCTTCGCGCTGATCTACAAGTTCCTGCCCGACGTGCCGATCCGCTGGCGCTTCGCCATGATCAGCGGCGCTGTCGTGGCGGTGCTGTTCCTGATCGGCAACGCCGCCATCGCCTGGTACTTTGCGCACAGCGTGCTGGCCAGCGCCTTCGGTGCCGCCGGCGCGCTCGCCGCCGTCATGGTCTGGGTCTACTACTCGGCCATCATCGTGCTGGTCGCCGGCCAGGTTGGCCGCGCCACCCGCGACGTGCTCGATGCCCGCGACGCCGGCATGCCGGGCACCGAAGGTGAGGGGTGACGCCGGGTGGCGTCACCGGGCGACGCTGTCGGCAATGGACTTGATCACGGTTGAGGCCATCTCGAACTGCGCATCGCGGTCGCTGATACCGTGGCGCCGCGCGATCCATCCGAAGTCGGTATAGGCCAGCCACACATTGTCGGCCTGGTCCTGGAACACCAGCAGGCGCACCGGCCAATCGAGCCCGGCTTCCGGTTTCGATGTGATGAATTGTGTGCCCAGCGGCGGGTTGCCGAAGATCAGTAAAGTGGAGGACCGCAGCGTGATGCCGGCGCCGGCGGCCAGCTTGGCCTGATCGATCTCCATGAAGAACGTGATACCCTTGCCGGCGACGTCCTTTTTCAGGCGGGCGATCGTTTCGGCGACAGGGTAGATGCTCTTGACCTTGACGACGCCGCTTGGGGCATCGGCCGCCCTTGCGGGTGCCGCCAGCGCCACAAGACCTGCCGTCAGCAGGGCAGCGGCGGACATGCGTCGCGTAAGACGTGCAGACATGGCTCTTCCTTCCGGTAGCGACGCGAAGGCATGCGTCGATACGCCGACAATGGCGGTGCCCGGCTGCCGGCGGAAATGCCGACCCCCTATGGAGTCGATGGGATGCCGCTATCGCTGGCCAGATCGAAACCCGGTGCCCGGCGACGTTATCGCCGGTTACGTCGCGCGCTGCCGTGCCTATAGTGACTGCAGATGATGGAGCACGGCCAATGCGACAGGTGGCGTTTCTCTCTTTGCTGCTCGTCCTCGGTCTTGGCCGTGCGGCCGATGCGCAAACGGTCGCGTCGGTGTTCCGCGATGCCGGCATCGTCGGGACCTGGGCGTCCGACTGCACGGCGCCGCCAAGCGGGCGCGGCGACAACACATATTCAACCTATGCCGCGACGGTGAGCGGCGTCGTCACGCTCACCTATAACAACGGCCCCAGCGTGGCGCCGACGGTCTACATGATCCTGCGTGCCGAGCGTCGCGCCGCGGATCGCGTCTTCTACCTGCAGGAGAACCAGAACGATCGCCGTCAGCTCGAGATCGAGCTGATGCGCGACGGTGAGCGGATCAGGGTGTTGTCGTCGCGGCGCACCACCGGCGAAGTCCTGGTCGCCGACGGCAAATTCACGGCGGACGGCACGGACAGCCCCTGGCAGGTGCGCTGTCCCAACTGATCGCAGCCGCGACCAACCTCTACAGCATCGCGGCGAAGACGCGGTCGGGCGGCTTGTGGCCGTCGGCGAAGGTCTTGATGTTGATCAGCACCTTCTCGCCCATCTCGATGCGGCCCTCGAGCGTGGCCGAGCCCATGTGCGGCAGCAGCACCACGTTGTCGAGCTCCAGCAGCTTGGGGCTGACGGCGGGCTCGTGCTCGAAGACGTCGAGGCCGGCGCCGGCCAGCTCCTTGGCGCGCAGCATACGGATCAGCGCGTTCTCGTCGATCACCTCGCCGCGCGCCGTGTTGACCACGATCGAGGTCGGCCGCAGCAGCTTCAGCCGCCGCGCCGAGAGCAGGTGATAGGTACCCGGCGTGTGCGGACAGTTCACCGACACGATGTCCATGCGCGCCAGCATCTGGTCGAGGCTCTCCCAGTAGGTCGCCTCCAGCGCGCGCTCGATGTCGGGGTGGACCCGGCGCCGGTTGTGGTAGTGAATGGTCATGCCGAAGCCGCGGGCGCGGCGCGCCAGCGCCTGGCCGATGCGGCCCATGCCGACGATGCCCAGGCGCTTGCCCCAGATGCGGGCCCCCAGCATCGCCGTCGGTGCCCAACCGGTCCATTTCGAGGCCCGCACCAGCCGCTCGCCCTCGCCGACCCGGCGCGCCACGGCCAGGATCAGGGCCATGGTCATGTCGGCGGTATCCTCGGTCAGCACTCCGGGCGTGTTGGTGACGGTAATGCCGCGCTGGCGGGCGCTGTCGAGGTCGATATGGTCGACGCCAGTGCCGAAGCTGGCGATCAGCCGCAGCTTGGGGGCCGCCTGCGACAGCACCTTGCCGTCGATGCGGTCGGTCACGGTAGGCACCAGGACGTCGGCCTGCTTAACCGCCTCGACGAGTTGCGCCTGGGTCAGGGGCTTATCGTCCGGGTTCAACCGGGTGTCGAACAGCTCCATCATGCGCGTTTCAATCGCGTCGGGCAGCTTGCGGGTGACGATCACCAGCGGCTTCTTCTGCGCAAACGGCATAGCGGCTCCGGCGGGCCCGTGGGTGTCTTGGGGCGCCGTTGCCTGCATGCGGCGCCCGTACCGGCAATAGCAAGGGGCGTGCCGTGAGTCCAGCCTGCGCGGCATCTGGCGGGTTGCGGTATTTCGTCAACGATTCCGGCCCCTTGTGGAACGGTCCGCGATGGCCGCGCCATCCGTAATGCGATATAAAGTCAGGATGTTGCGTCCCCGCGTGGCCGCGTTCGCAGCCGTCACCAGTGCGGCTGTCGCCGCGGCGTTCCTGGCGTTATTCCCGATGGCAGGCGCGGGCTTGTCGCCGGCTGCGGCACAGCAGGTCGGATCACGGTCGGCCGAGGCGCCGCCGCCCCTGCGCAAGGGCACGGGCCTGCCGTTGCCGCGCTTTGCCGCACTGCGGTCCGAGGAGACCAACGTACGGACCGGCCCCAACACCCGCTATCCCATCGACTGGGTCTTCAAGCGCAAGTCCATGCCGGTCGAGATCGTGGCCGAGTACGAGAACTGGCGGAAGATCCGCGACTGGCAGGGCGCCGGCGGCTGGGTGCACCAGAGCCTGCTGACCGGCAAGCGCTCGGTGACGGTCTCGGCCAAGGAAGCGATCCTCTACAAGACTCCGGCCACCAACGCGACGGAGATCGCCCGTCTGCAGACCGAGGTGATCTGCCTGGTGAAATCCTGCAACGGCGAATGGTGCCGCGTGCAGGTCGGCCCGCATGTCGGCTGGGTCGAGCGCTCCAAGGTCTGGGGCGCCTACAATGGCGAGATCGTGAACTGATTGGGCGTCGAGGGTGGGCGGAGCATGCCCTC
>DATEIF010000750.1:0-12719 GCA_035279205.1 Vineibacter sp. | reverse complement strand
CGGGTGTGAGCGCCCTGGTTGCCGCCTGGTTCATGTCCGCCCACAAGCCGGCGATCCTGGCGGGACTCAACAGGGACGGCGAGGGCCCGTTCTTGACAGCTGCCGGGATGGTCGGATGGGTCGACGCAGGCGGCCGGGCGCGTCGCCTGAGCTTTCGCCAGAAGGCCCTCACAGTCGTAGTGCCCTCCGAGTAAGTCTCCGGTGCCGAGGCCGCCGTGCCCATGGGGCCGGCCGGCGGCGGCAAGCGGCGCACGCCGAGACGCATCAGGAGTTCCCTCAAGATAACGGCCGGGATCATTTATGATCCCGGCACGTCGGTGAACCCTGGATGGAAACCGCGCCGAAGTCCGGAAGAAGGCTGCTCACCTGCGAACAACAGACTTCAGCCAGTCGACGGACGCCCGGAGGGACGCCCCGACCGATCAGTCGCCGAATAGCTTTTTCGACTTCTCCGCTCGATGTTGCGAGTTCAACTCGTCAATGACCTCGCCGAGCGACCTGGAGAGCTGGCCGATGGCGAGCCACATCTCTCCCATCTCGGCCGGCGAGAGCCGGTACTTTTCGACATATGCGTCGACGAGCGCAAGGTCTTGTTTGTTGATCTTCGCCATTTGCAATCTCCTCCGGCTGCCTGCAACGGAAGATAGAGACGCCTGCGGGCCGGCGTCGCGGCACGGGCGTACAAGGCCTCGTGGTGGAGGCCTGCTGGCCTGGGTGCAACGCCAATAAACCATGGGACGTTCCCTAATCCGTCCATCAGGTCGATCAACGTAGCGATACCGAGCAGATCATCTCGCGGCCGCGCCAGCATCGGCTCGCAAGAGGCGCGCACGAACTGCACGTCGCGGTGTCAGCTAGCCCGGACAGCGGCCCGTAACCGTCTCCCCATTTGCCCCGTCGGCCTCGGAGCGCGTCGGCTCCCGGCGCCGCAGACGCCCCCAGCACCGCTGACCGTATGAGCGAGGTGAGGTTTTCCGATGCACCAGTTGGTGGAGGCGTCAATCCCGGTTAACCCTTATCCGCCGCCTGTACAGGCGTGGCCATTTGCTCGACAATCGGCCATGGCGTTGCTTGAACTGCAGAATTTCTCCTGCGGCTACGGTGAGATGGTCGCCGTCAGTGGGCTTTCGTTCACCGTCGAGACTGGCGACATCCTGGCTCTGCTCGGTCCCAATGGCGCCGGCAAGACATCGACCATCCTCGCCATCATGGGACATGTGCAGATCAAGGCGGGGACGCTGTCGGTCGACGGCCGCGACGTCACGCGCCTGCCGGCGCTGAAGCGCACGGAGCTCGGCCTGGCGGTCGTGCCCGAGGGCCGCCGCCTCTTCTCCGACCTCACGGTGGTCGAGAACCTGGTCGTCGGCGGCTACAGCCGGTCGCGCGCCGACGAAAAACGCAACCTTGCGCGCGTGTTCGACCTCTTCCCGCGCCTGGCCGAACGCCGCGGCCAACTGTCCGCCTCGCTGTCCGGCGGCGAGCAGCAGATGCTGGCGATCGGCCGCGCCCTGATGTCGGCGCCGCGGCTGCTGCTGGTCGACGAGCTGTCGCTTGGCCTGATGCCCAAGATGGTCGATCTCTGCCTCGACGCTTTGCGCCGACTGAACCAGGACGAACGTCTTTCGATCGTGCTGGTCGAGCAGAACACCGAACGCGCCCTCGCTGTCGCGCAACAGGTCTGCGTGCTGGCCTCGGGCCACAGCGTCTTCGCCGGCCCCGCCGAAGCAGCACGGCGCGACGTCGACCTGCTGCACTCCTATACGAGCGCGGCCTCGTAGAAAGCGGTTCAACCGCTACTGTTGTCCTGAGCGAAGCGAAGGACCCTGCGGTGCGCCGACCCGCACGAATGCGCAGTCATGAGGGAAGATTCACCACAGAGGCACAGAGAACACAGAGAAACACAGAGAACAATCTTCGCGCGCGCCGAAGGTGCGCCATGGCCCTATCTCTGTGTGCCTCTGTGCCCTCCGTATTACTGACCTCAAGAATCGTCGCGCGCTACGATGATTTCTCATTGCGGTGGTTCGGCAGTGAAGGCCGTCCTTGGCGACGGCTGGGACCGCGCCGCTCCAGCGGCGCTCATGACCCGCCGCTGCGCGTCGGGGCGTCGCTGGAGCGACGCGGTCCGACCCATCAGCAGCGCCATCACGCACTCGCTTCACCATACTTTGGTTGCAGCCAGCGGCTGCGCTGCATCAGCTGTTCGGCGCGGCTACGAATTCGTGGCGAAAGCCCTGTGCCGCGCGCCTGATAGCGGCGACAAAGGGCGCGCCGAAATGGGTGGGAAATAGCAGCGCGTCGGTGTCGGCACAGTCGCCCAGCACGCGGCGGCGGGTCTGGCGTGCCTGCTCCGGATCTTCGCAGAACGCGCTGTTCCAATCCGGTTCGTAGACCTGGACCACGTTGTGCAACACGTCGCCGCAGAACACGCCGCGCCGATCGCGGCTCTCCAGTTTCACGATGACATGGCCGGGCGTGTGACCCGGCGACGGCTCCAGTCGGATCATGTCATCGATGGCGTGCGCGCCGTCGACGATCTGGGCCAGGCCGGCCTCGACCACCGGCAGCACGCTGTCGTTGTAGACGATGCGCCGGATCGGCTCCAGATCGGCATTGCGTGCCGGGTTCCACCGAGCATCCTCGCGATCGGAAAACAGGTATCGGGCGTTCGGAAACGTCGGCACCCAACGGCCGTTCTCCAGCCGCGTGTTCCAACCGACATGGTCGGCATGCAGGTGGGTGCACAGAACGAAGTCGATCGCCTCGGGTTCGGTGCCCGCAGTCCGCAGGTTCTCGAGGAACCGGGTGTTCAACTGGTGGAACCGCGGCATCCAGGGACGTTCCTTGTGGTTGCCGCAGCAACCATCGACCAGGATCGTGTGCTGGCCGGTTTTCAGCAGCCACGAATGCATGCTCGACACCAGTCGGTCATGCTCCGGCGAATAGTGATTGGGTGCCAGCCATGAGACGTGGCGGTCGAATACCGCGCGGTCGAACCCGACCAGAAACCGGTCGGCGGACAGACCACCGATGCCGAGTTGCTCCTCGATGCGCGTTACACTCACCGAGCCTACGGTCCAGGTCAGCATCTAATCCTCCACGGGAAGGCGCTGGCGCCAGCGCTTCGCGGCGGGGACCACAGTGCCCCAGAGCAGCACCGCGGCCACCGCCAGACACAGAGCCGAGATCGGGCTGGTGATGAAATAGCTCCAATCGCCGTCACTGGCGATCAGGCCGCGCCGCAGATGCACTTCCATCAGCGGCCCCAGCACGAACCCCAGCACCAGGGGCGTGAGGTCATGGCCGGTCTTGCGCAAGGCATAGCCGAGGACGCCGAAGCCGGCCATGAGATAGAGGTGGAACGTCGAGCTCGTCGTGCCGTAGACACCCACGACGCAGAACACCAGGATCATCGGAAACATGATCCCGTAGGGTATGCGTAGCAGCTGGACCCACATGCCGATCAGCGGCAGGTTGAGCACCAGCAGCATCACGTTGCCGATATACATGCTGACCACCACGCCCCAGAACAGATCGGCGTTGTTGATCATCAGCAGCGGCCCTGGCGCCACGCCCTGGACCATCAGAGCCCCCAGCAGGATGCCGAGGATGACATTGGGCGGGATACCGAGCGTCAGCAACGGAATGAAGGCGGCGCTGGCCGCCGCGTTGTTGGCCGACTCGGGGCCGGCGACGCCCTCGATCGCTCCCTTGCCGAACTGCTCCGGCGTACGCGAGAGCCGCTTCTCGACGGCATAGGCAGCGAACGAGGCGATGACGCCGCCACCACCCGGCAGCAGCCCCAGAAAGAATCCCAGTACCGAGCCGCGTGCGATCGGCCCGGTGCTGCGCCGCCAGTCCTCGCGCGTCGGCAGGATGTGCTGGATACGGCCGTCGAGCACGCTGCGCTTGAGGCTCTCCTCGATGTTGACCAGAACCTCCGACACGCCGAACAACCCGATGACCAGCGTGATGACGTCGATGCCGTCGATGAACTCCGGCCGGTCGAAGGTGAAGCGCGATGCGCCGCTCATCGTGTCGATGCCCATCAGCCCCAGGACGATTCCCAGGGCTGTCGTCAGCGCAGCCTTCGTCAGGGAGCCGGACGACAAGCAGCTGACAAGGACGAGACCCAGCACCATCAGGCCGAAATATTCCCGCGCGCCGAATGTCAGCGCCGCACGGGCCAGTGGCGCGCACAGCAGGCACAGGACGACGACGCCGAAGGTTCCGGCGAGGAACGATCCGATCGCGGCAATGCCCAGGGCCGGGCCAGCCCGGCCGGCGCGCGCCATCTGGTGGCCGTCGATGCATGTGACGATCGACGCCGCCTCGCCCGGAATGTTGACGAGGATCGACGTGGTGGAGCCGCCGTACATCGAGCCGTAGTAGATGCCGGCGAGCAGGATGATGCCGGTCGCCGGCGGCAGCCCGAAGGTCACTGGCAGCAGCAGCGCAATCGCCGTGGCAGGACCGATCCCCGGCAGCACACCGATCAGCGTGCCGAGAAAGACGCCCACGAAGCAGTACAGCAGGTTGGTCGGCAGCAGCGCGACCTTGAGACCCAGGAGGATGCCGTCGACCGAGCTCATCGCTACCCCAGCACTCCCGCCGGCAACTGAACGCCGAGCGCGAGCTTGAACAGCGCATAGGAAACGCCAGCCAACGCGATGGACAAGACGATCGCCTTGGGCCAGGCCAGCTGGGCGAAGCCCAGGAACAACGCGGCGAGAAACGCGGCGGTGGCGAGCGGATAGCCGATGGGCTGCAGTGCAGCGATATAGACCACCAAGGCAACGGCCAGCGCCGCCATCCGCCACGGCCAACGTGCCGGCGCTGCGTCCCCGCCGCGTGCGCCCACCAGGGCAACGACACCGCGCGCGGCGCCGGCGCCGCCCAGCACAACCATGACTAGGCCGAGCAGGAACGCCAGCAGGCCGGGCCCCGGCTCGCCGGCATTGCCGATGCCAAGGTCATACGCGGCAATGGCGATATAGAGGCCGAGCGCACTCCACCCTGCGCCGACCGCGACTGCGCTTTTCATCGCCCTCACTTCTTCTCGGCGAACCGATTGACCAGCTCTCGCTGCCGTTCGATCTCCTCGAGCGACCACTTCGTGTACTCGGCCGGGCTGCGCTCAAAGAGCACCATGTCGAACTTGGCGAGGAACTTCTCGTGCTCGGGATCGTGCATTGCTTTCTTGAACGCGTCGTAGATCTTCTCGACGACCGCCGGATCCATGCCCGCCGGACCACCCAGACCGAACGGCGTCGATTCCACGATATCAAGACCCGACTCTTTCAGCGTCGGCACATTGGGCCAGCGTTTGCTGCGCTGCTCGCCCCACGTCACGAGCAGACGGAAATCCCCAGAATCCACCAGCGGCCCCCAGGCGCTGCCATCCGCCGAGGCCATCACGTGTCCGCCCAGCACGGCGGCGTTGTTCTCGGCATTGCCGCGCGAGGGGATGTGCTTCAGTTTCACGCCGGCCGCGGTGCTGATCCGCTCCATCGTGAGATGCAGCGTCGAGTTGACGCCGAATGTCGTGTAGGTGAGCTGCCCGGGATGGGCCTTGGCGTAGGCGAGAAAATCCTGCCAGGTCTTGATCGGCGAATCGGCGCGCACGACGACGCCGAACAGGAACGACGCCAGGCCGCCGATGTAGGTGAAGTCCTTCTTGGGATCGTAGGTCGTCTTGGTCAGGAACGGCGTGCGCAGGACCGTCGTGGTGATGTGCGTGATGGTGTAGCCGTCAGGCTTGGCGTTGGCCGCCACCAAGGCCGGGCCCAGGGTACCGACACCGCCAGGCTTGTTCTCGATGACGATCGGCTGGCCGAGATGCTTGCCGGCGATGCCGGCAAGCAATCGAAGCTGCAGGTCGGGGATGCCGCCTGCCTGCCACGGCACGATCAGTGTGATCGGCCGCGACGGAAACGGATCAGCCGCCCATGCCGGCACCTGGCCGAGCGCGAGAGTGGCAATGATCAGGATCGCCTTAATGACAGACCGCATGCGTCATCCCCTTCGTTGATCTGGTTACTTCAGTCGGCGGTGCAGCCAGTCGGTGATGCGATGACGCTCCGGCTCCGACTGGGCGATGACATGCGGGATCTTGAGGAACTCATGGTCGGCACCCTCGACCACCGACACGGTCGTCGGCACGTCGACCAACGTCAATGCGTTGGCCATCGCCAGCGTGTGGCTGAGAAACGCATCTTCGTCACCACACGACAGATAGACCGGCGGCATTTTCGCCAGATGCGGATTGTGGATCGGGCTCACCAGCGGATGGCGGATCCGGTCGGTGAAGTTGGTACCCAGATACGACATCACGAAAAGCTCGGAGATGCCGGCGTAGTAATGCGGTTCGTACAGCCAGCGCGGCACGTCGAGCACACCGAACTGCAGCACCGCGCCCCGAAGCTTGACCGCAACGCCGGCCAGATCACCGCCGTCGAGCCCCTCCTCCGAGCCATGCAGGGCCAGCGTCGTGCAGGCGCTAAGATTGCCGCCGGCCGAGCCGCCGCCGATCGCCAGGCGATTGGGATCGCCGTTGTAGCGCTCGATGTTGCGCACGATCCAGCGCGCCGCATAGATGCAATCCTGCAAGCCGCGCGGGAAGGGGTGCTCGGGGGCCAGCGCGTAGTCGAGATTGACGACGACGAAGCCCGCGGCCGCGAACTGCATGGCAAGCTTACGTTCACCCTTGGCGCTGCCGGTGAACCAGCCGCCGCCATGGATGTGCAGCAGGACCGGAAACGGCCCCGTACCCTTCGGAACGTAGATCTCGGCGGCCGGTGTCGGGCTGCCGTCGGTCCGCATCACGACCCGTTCGCTGCGCGCAACCTCGGGCAGGTCGACGTTGAGATTCTCGAAGATCTTGGCGCCCTGCGCACGGCGCGATACGAGGTCCGCGATCGATGTCGGACGGACATAGTCGAGCGGCCCGCCGGCAATCTGCTGGCGCCAGTGGCCCATATTGGCGTGCGGCATCTGAAGAACTCTCCTCGAAGCTGATGGTTGTGGTGATGGTCAGGTCGGCTGTCGCCGGAATTCCGAGATGGTGGCCGGCGCCAGGCGCGCGAGTGCCTTGTCCAGGCGCGAGGGTTGCCGGCGCTCACGCTCGGCGCGCTCCTTGCGTGCCACGGCGGCACGCACGAGATGGCCGCCGACGTAACGGACCGGCTCGGGCGGATAGCGCCCGTGACGGGCGCGTTGCAGGGCGCCCTCAAGCGCGGTCCACGCGTCGGCCCGCTTCAGCACCATGGACGCCAGAATGCGGCCGCCCAGGGCGCTGGCGCCGACGCCGTGACCGGAATAGCCGATGCCATAAAGGATCCGCTCGCAGCTCGCCAACCGGCCGAACCAGGGCAGGCCCATCGTCGATCGATCGATCGGTCCGGCCCAGCTGCGCGCGATCGGCACCTTCTCGAGCTCGGGATACAGAAAGCGGAAGTCATCCTCGACCTCGGCCGTCTGTTTCGCCGACCAGTCGAACTTGGGTCCGACATGCGCGTCGTAGGCGATCGTGCCGCCGCCGCGTCCGAGATAGACCTGCCCCTTGGGCGTGATGCCGCCGTAGTTCAGCATCAGCCGCGAGTTGTGCCCGCCCGGCCGGTGTCGCATGCCATGCTTGTCCAGCAGCTCGGGGATCGGATCGGTGGCGACGATCTCGCTGGAGACCACCATGACATAGGGCCGGAACTCCGGCAGGTGCGCCATCCAGGCGTTGGCCGCCAGCACCACCTGATCGGCCGTGATGGCGCCGCCATCGGTCTCCACTTTGAGCGCCGCGCCGTGGTCTATGATGCGCGCGACCGGCGAGCGCTCGTAGATCCGCACGCCGGCACCTTCGGCCGCCCGGCGCAAGCCGCGCGCCAGCAGCGCCGGTTGCGCCCGCGTGCCGTGCTCGTCCATCACGCCGGCCAGATGCGGGCTGCGGTGGCCGAAGAGATCGCGCATCTCTGTCTCGCTCAGACGCCGCCAGGGCGGCTCCAGGCCCAGCTGCTCGGCAGCCCGGAAGGCGCCTTCCCAGGCGCCGACCTGGGCCGGCGCCGTCGCGCTCCACACCGACTTGGTGTGGCGGAAGTCGCAATCGATGCCGCGTGCGGTGACGAAGGCCTCGATATCCTCGACGGCGCGAACGCTGGCCTGCAGGACCGTCAATGCCTCCTGCGGCCCCAGCAGCCGGATGAGCGGCGCCAGCTTGCCCCACCAGGTGCCGATGCCACCCGAGTTGCGCCCGCTGGCACCGGTACCGCACAGGTCGGCTTCGAGCACGACGACATCGAGCGCCGGATCGAGCTCGCGCAACCGGATGGCCGTCCACAGGCCGGTGAAGCCACCGCCGATGATACACACGTCGGCCCGCGCTTCACCTTCGAGCGGTGTCGGCGCCACGTTCTCCTGGGTCAGCGCCTCATCCACCCACAGCGAGCGGTGCTGTGGCGCGGCGACCGACGGTCGCCAGCGACGGAACCGCAGGTCGACACTCTGGGATTTGGCTGTCTGCATTCTCTTGCTCCACCTGGTGCGGGCTACTGCAGCGCCAGCCGCACCGAGTCCTCGAACTTGCCGCGCACGCTCATGTAGTCGGCGGGCGCGATCGGCTTCAGCGCATCGACCAGCGACTTCAGATCCGGCCATCCCTGCGGCGTCTTGACTCCCGGCGTCAGCGGATAGCTGTAGCCCTTGGTGATCAGCGCTTCCTGTGCCTCGGGCGTGATGTACCAGGCCTGGAAAAGCTGCGCCGCCAGCGGGTTTGGCGATCCCTTCAGGATCGCGGTGCCGCCGTAGAGCGGCACCACCATCCCCGGCACGGCCTGGAAGCCCACCTGAGCGCCGGCCTCCTTGAGCCGCAGGTAGCGCGAGAACGAAGCCCACGGGATCATCTTCACGGAGCCGGTCGTGAGGTTGGCGTAGTACGGCGTGATGCTGGGCACGACGTTGGCGTTGTCGCGCAGGCTGCGCATCAGCTTGGGATCGATCATCCCGCTGTTGGTCAACTCGATCCAGCACAACGCGATGGCGCCACCGGCCAGCGGGTTGTCCATGATGAAGCCCTTGTGCTTGGCATCGAGGAGATCGGTGACCTTCTTCGGCAGGTCCGCCGCCGGCACCTTGTCGGTGTTGTAGACGATGCCGAACACATCGGCGAACTGCAGGACGAAGCGGCTTTGCGGATCAACGTACCGCTCGGGCAACGCGTTCGCGTTGGGCGGCCGGAACGGTTGCGCCCGATCCTTGGCGACGTTGGACAGCAGCTCGGTCATGCCCGCCATCAGCACGTCGGCCTCGTGCCGACCGCTGGCGAATTCGGCATCGAGCTTGCTCACCAGTTGCGGGCCGCTCAGCGGGGTCGGCACGATGGCGATGCCCGGGAAGCGCTGGTTGAACACTTCCCACAGCGGCTTATAGATCGACGAATAGCCGCCGTAGACGACGACCTGAGCCTGCTTGGCCTGCTTTGCCGCCTCGTAGAGCTGCTTGATGGCCTTCGCAGTGGCCTCGCCGCCGGCCCATGCCGAGTCATCGGCCGACGATGGCAGCGCATGCAGCCCGAAGATCGACATCGTCGCTGCCGCGAGGCCGGCGCGATAAGCCGTACGTCTTGTCATGTTCTTCATCATACGGGCCTCTCCAGTTGTGCGCGGACCATGCCGCCGGCGGGTTGGTTGTCGGTGCGGCTCGCCGGTGCCGCCATGTGATCGACCGGCCTGCGGCGCACGATGCCCATGACGGCGTTGGCGCCGGCGAACAGCAGTGCAATGGCGATGATGGCCAGCAGCAGCAGGACCAGCAGCGTGGCCGCCTCGGTCGGGATGCCGGAGATGAGGTGGCTGTAGACCAGGATGGCCACGCTCGGCTGCGTCGGCGACAGCAGCATCAGCGGGATGTCCAGCGCACCGGCGGCGATGACGGCCGTCACCAGCCAGCCGGAAACGAAGCTGCGGCTCATCAGGCGCACGACGATGTCGATCAGGACCCGCGTCGAGGAGGCGCCCGATACGGCTGCCGCCTCCTCGAGATCCTTGGCGATCTGCGCCAGCGCACCGCGTACCGCGCGACTGGCGATCGGCATGATGGCAACGACCAGGCCGATCAGCGCCAGCCAGAAGGTGCCGTAGAGCTCACGCAGGCCGGGCGTCGACACATAGGCCCACAGCAGGCCGACCGCGAGAACGACGCCCGGCAGGACGATCGGTACCAGGGTCGCCGTATCCAGGTAGCGTTCGAGCCATCGCGGCGAACGCCTGCCGACATGCCCGAACCAGGTTGCCAGCACCATCGCCAGCAGGCCGCTCAGCACCGCCAGCTCGGCCGTGACCTGGAAGGCGCGCACCGTTTGCCGGTCGGCCAGAACCGCCTGGAAATTCTTCAGCGTGAGCTTGTAGACGCCGATCGCCGGCTGGAACGACGTGAGCACCAGCTGCGTGATGGGCAGCAGCAAGGCGACAATGGTGAAGATCGCGATGGAAGCAGTCCCCACGGCAGACCAGCCGCCGAGATCCCAGCGATCCTGCTTGTAAGCCTTGCCGGTCATGGTGACGAACCGGCCGGCCTTCACCACCCGCCACTGGATGATCAGCAGAAGCGCCAGGGCGAACACCATGAACAAGCCGAGCGCGCTGGCGCGCGCATAGTCGGGCGGAACCGAGAAGTTCACGGCCCGGAAGATCTCGGTCGAGAGAACCGAGATGCCGGCCAGGCCGCCGAGAATCTGCGGGATGTCGAACGCGCCCAGCCCGAAAACCGTGCCGACGATCACGACGCCGAAGATGGCCGGCGTCATCAGCGGGATGTCGATCAGCAGGACCGTCCTCAGGCGGCCGGCGCCGGCGATCAGCGACGCCTCCTCGAAACTGCGGTTCATCGCTTCGAACGGGCCCAGCAGCAGCAAATAGCAAAAGCCGGTCAGCTTCAGCGACTGAACGACGATCAGGCCGGTCCACGAATAGCCGTTGAATGGATTGATCTGGCTCTGGGTCACAAAGCGGGCTGCCGCGTTCAACAATCCCGTGCTGGGGTCGGCCAGCAGCGCCCAGCTGATGGCGTAGAAGAGATTGGGCGCGGCAAACACCAGCAGCATGACCGGCGTAATGCACTGCCGCAGCCTGACGGTGGTGCGGGTGGCCAGGAAGGCGAAGGCGGCGCCCAGCAGCGTGGCCAGGCTCGTCGTCGCGATCGCATAGATCACCGAATTGCCGAGCGCACTATAGGTATCGCGGCTGGTGAAGGTGCGCACCAAAGCGTTCAGCGTCCATTCACCCGGCAGACCCGGCGGCGCGCTGCGGAAGATGCCGATGAACAGCATCGCCACCGGCCAGATGAACAGGAACCCGACCAGGAGAACGAGCGCGAGCGTACCCGCGCGCCGCCCCAGCGCCTGCCTGCGCCAGCTGATCTCAGCTCCTGCCGCCATGTCCCGACTTCTGCGAATGCTGTGTCGCCTCGCGCCAAGGGCGAGAGACCGTGAAATCCTGCTCGATCATTTGAAGTTGGCGCGCAGCGTCTGTTCGAGCGCCGTGCGCGCCTTGACGTATTCGGTGATCGGCGTGATCGGTACCGCTGCCGCGATGTCCTTGTAGGACGGCCAGTCCTTCGGCGCGGCCGACCCGCGCGCCACAGGATAGCTGGCGCCCAGCGGCCCCAAGACGTTCTGGGCTTCGGGTGTGATGAACCATGCCATCAAGAGGCGCGCCGCCTTGGGATGCGGCGCCCCTTTGACCACGCTCATGCCGCTGAGCACGGGTGTCGCAAGGCCGGGCGTGTCGACAAAACCGACGCGCGCACCGCTCTCCTTCAGCCGCACATAGCGATTGAAGGTCTGGAACGGCATCATGGCGATCGAGCCCGTCGTGATGTTGGCGAAGTACGGCGCCGTTGTCGGCACGACGGTCAGATTCGGCCGGATCGCCTTCATCCAGGCGCCGTCGATCTTGCCGGCGTGCAGCAGCTCGGTCCACGACAAGGTGGTCAGCGCACCCGACAGCGGATCGTCGATCACCATGCCCTTGTATTTCGGATCCAGCAGGTCGCGCAGGCTGCGCGGCAGATCCTTCGCCGGCATCCTGTCGAGGTTGTGGACGATGCCGACCAAGCCGGCGAAGGTCAGCAGGAAGTGACCATTGGGATCGATGTATTCGGGTGCCAGCGCGTCCTTGGCGTTGGGCGGTTGGTACTTTTCCGTGTGCCCCTGCGCCGACGCCATCAATTGATCGGTGATGCCCGACGTCATGACGTCGACCACGCGCTGGCCGCTGGTGATCTCGGCCTGGATCTTGGCCAGCAGCTGCGCGGCGGAAATGGGATTGCCGACGACGGCGATCTTGGGAAAGCGCTTGGTGAAGAGGTCCCACAGCGGCTTGTAGCTGATCGTATAGGCGCCGTAGGTGACCACCTGCGTCTCGCCTGCTGCAACGGCTTCGTCGTAGAGCGCCGTGAGCGCCTTCTCATGAGCCTCGCCGCCGGCCCATGACTGGGCATAGGCCGTGCCGGACATGCCGCCGGCGGCAGCCAGGGCCATGCCCAACAATGCCCGCCGCTTGATTCGAATCGTCATATCGAAGCCCCCGATTGCGGCCTTATGCTTGATGACACGCCCGCCAGCGCGCCAAAGGACCCGGCACGACGCACGATCCCCGCCAGGCGCTCGCTCCTGACGGCTTTCATGGCCAGCACGTAGAGCAGGCTGGCGGCGACGATGGTGCAGACGAGCA
>DATEIF010000749.1:0-5397 GCA_035279205.1 Vineibacter sp. | reverse complement strand
CCGGTACCGCTCTTCCTGGTGATGGGCGAGATCCTGCTGCGCACGGGCATGGCCTTCCGTGCCATCGAGGCGATCGATCGCCTGATCCGGCGCGTGCCCGGCCGGCTGTCCGTGGTCGCCGTGACCGGCGGCACGGTGTTCTCGGCCTTGTCGGGCTCGACCATCGCGACGACGGCCATGCTGGGGCAGTCGCTGCTGCCGGACATGCTGCGCCGCGGCTACCATCCGTCGATGGCCATGGGGCCGATCATGGCCATCGGCGGCGTCGACATGCTGATTCCGCCGTCGGCCCTGACCGTGCTGCTGGCCACTCTGGCCAGCACCGTCAGCCGCGACAAGGTCTCGGTGACCGAACTGCTGATCGCCGGCACCTTGCCGGGCCTGATCATGAGCGTGCTGTTCATCCTGTGGATCGTCGTGCGCTGCTGGATGCGGCCGGACCTCGCGCCCGCCGAAGCAGCACCATCACCGATGACATGGTGGCAGCGTTGGCGACCCTTCTTCGTGCATGTCGTGCCGCTGTCGGTCATCTTCGTGGTCGTCATGGGCAGCATGTTCGCCGGCCTGGCATCGCCCACCGACTCGGCGGCGTTGGGTTGCCTGGCGACCGTCGTGCTGGGGCTGTGCTATCGCACGCTGAGCTGGTCGATCCTGATGGAGAGCCTCAAGAACACCGCCGTCGTGACGACGATGATCTTTTTCATCATCGCTGCCTCGACCACGTTCGCGCAGATCCTCGCCTTCTCGGGAGCGACCGACGGCGCCCTGGCCGAGCTCGCCAAGCTCGACATGACGCCCCTGATCGCCGTGCTGATGATGGTGGGCGTGCTGCTGATCCTGGGCTGCTTCATGGACCAGGTCAGCATGATGCTGCTGACGTTCCCGTTCTTCATGCCGCTGGCGAATGCGCTGCAGCTCGATCTGGTGTGGCTCGGCGTCATCCTGCTGATCTCGCTGCAGATCGGCCTGCTGACGCCGCCGTTCGGGCTGCTGCTGTTCGTGATGAAGGGGGTCGCGCCACCACACATCACCATGCGGCAGGTCTGGGCCGCCGCGTTTCCCTACACGGTGATGGTCTTCGCCGTGCTGTTCCTGGTCATCTTCGTGCCGTCGGTCGCCACGATCGTGACACGCAACATGTGAGGCCCGCATGCTGGACGCCCAGGCGCTCGACCATGCCGTGGCCGCACTGCTGGCCGCCCGCCGCGATCGTCGCGCGCTCGATCGCCTGCCCGCCGCCGGCGCGCCGGCGTCGATCGCGGACGCCTACCTGATCCAGGAGGCGTTCGCGCGCGCCTGCGGCGCGGCGCTGCGGGGATACAAGGTCGGTGCGGCGTCGGTGCAATCGCAACGCTTCGTCGGCGTGTCCGAGCCGTTTGCCGGCCACATCTACGCCGATACCTGCTTCGATGCGCCGGCGCTGGTCCCGGCGGCGCGGTTCTTTTCCATCGGCGTCGAAGCCGAATTCACGTTCCGGCTGGGCCGCGACCTGCCGAGCCGCGACGCGCCCTACACCCGCGCCGAGGTCGCCGATGCGGTAGCCGCGGTCATCCCGTCGATCGAGATCTGCGACACCCGTCTGGCCGACTGGAAGGCCGCCGGCGTGGCGCAGATGGTGGCCGACAACGGCTTCCACGGCGGCATGGTCCTGGCCGACGCTGTCACTGATTGGCACGGCCTCGATCTTGCCGCGCACGAAGTCACCTTGCTGGTCGACGGCGTGCTGCGCGGTCGCGGGGCAGGCAGGCTTGTCCTGGGCCACCCGCTCGACAGCCTGGCGTGGCTCGCCACCGACCTGTCGCGCCGCGGCCGGTCGCTCAAGGTCGGCGACATCGTTGCGGCCGGGACCTGCACCGGTCTTCACATCGTCCATGCACCAGCCGAGGTGCTGGCCGATTTCGGCGCTCTCGGCACCGTGCGGATGACGGTGGTGGCCTGAGGCCCGAGAACCGTTGCACGCGTTGCCAGTGTGGCGCAGCCCAGCGATGCGTCGGGTCGCCCTTGACGGCAATGGAAGCGCTTTCCTAGAGTTTCACGATGCTTGTGCGTGAAATCTGCGGAGGACACGCGCGGGTGCGAGGAAACGCGCGGACCCAAGAGGCAGCCGATGCCCAAGCTTCTTTCCGACGACGCCGTCGCCCGGTATCAACGCGACGGCTACTATTTTCCGGTCGATATCCTGTCAGAGGCGGAAACCCGCGATCTGCGCCAGCGCCTGGAGGCGCACGAAGCCGCGATGGGCGGTCCCATCCAGGGCGACCGCCGCCACAAGGCGCATCTCTATCTGACGTGGCTGAATGATCTCATCCGTCACCCGCGCATTCTCGATGCGGCCGAGGATGTGCTGGGGCCGAACCTGCTGTGCTGGAGCACCAGCTTCTTCATCAAGGAGGCATCGGATGCCGGCTTCGTGTCCTGGCACCAGGATGCGACCTACTGGGGGCTGAGCTCGCCCGACGTGATGACGGTGTGGGTTGCCTTCACCCCGGCCAACCTCCTGAACGGCTGCATGAAATTCATGCCGGGTTCGCACCGCGAGCAGCTCGAGCATCGCGACACCTTCGACAAGAACAACCTGCTGAGCCGCGGCCAGGAGATTGCCGTCAACGTCGACGAGGCCAAGGGCGTGCCGGCGATTCTCAAGCCCGGTCAGGCGTCGTTGCATCATGTGCTGCTGGCGCACGGATCGGCGCCCAACAAGTCCAACGACCGCCGCATCGGGTTCGCCATCCGCTACATACCGACTCATGTCAGCCAGGCGGTGGGCGCCAAGGACAGCGCCACCCTGGTGCGCGGCGTCGACACCCATCATCACTTCGATCACGAAGATCGGCCGTCATCGGATTGCGCCCCGGAAGCCCTGGCCGCCCATGCCGCCATCGTCGGCCGTCAGGTCCAAGTCCTCTATCGCGGCACCGGCCAGGAACATTTCCGGCCGTAATGCCGGTGAACTGTCATCCCGAGCGTAGCGAGGGATCTCCCGCTTAAGACGCACCATGCGCCACTCGCGGGAGATCCCTCGCTGCGCTCGGGATGACGAAAAGAACATTGAAAAGGGGAGGAAATACCATGGAGATGGTGACCGGCCTGGCGTTGTTGCTGGCGTTTCTCGCTGTCGTCGTGCTGATCATCCGCGGCCAGAGCCCGGTGATCATGCTGCTGGTGCTGGCCATCGTCTGGGCGGCGATTGCCGGCATCGGCATGAACGACATCCAGGCCAAGGTGCTGCAGGGCGGCGGCGTGCAGTTCGCCAGCGCCGTCATCATCATCGTCTTCGGCGCCTGGTTCGCGCAGATCCTGATCCAGACCGGCATCGCCGAGAGCGTGATCCGCTCGGCCGTCGAGCTGGCGGGCGATCGGCCGATGGTGTCGGCGATGATCGTCACCGTCGTCACCGCGTTGCTGTTCACGTCGATGTACGGTGTCGGGGCTGCCATCGCCATCGGCGTCATCGCCTTGCCGATCATGATGAGCCAGGGCATCCCGCCGCGGCTGGCGGCGCCGGCCTTCACCATGGGTATCGGCGCCGGCACGATGGTGAACCTGGTGCAGTTCGGCACATTCCAGAAGCTGTTCCCGGGTATCGAGTACGGCGGGCGGCATCTCACGTATTGGGCTGTGGGTGCCTGCGTCTACGTGCTGTGCGCCTGGCTGATGACGCTGATCGTGCTGAAGCGGACCGGCGTGCGCCAGATGGCGTCGATCGATGCCGCCGGCGGCGCGCCGGTGCGCCGCCGCACGCCGTACTACACCTACATCGTGCCGATCTTCCCGGTGCTGATGATCATTTTTGCCAAGTGGGAGATCATCCCGACCTTCATCCTCAGCATCGTGCTGGCGCTGGCGCTGACCTGGAACGACCGCACCGTGCAGGGCCACATCAACCTGTTCAACAAGACCTTCTATGACGCGTTCCCCGACATCGCGACCATCGCGGCGCTGTGGACCATCTGCGGCATGATCATCGTGTGCGGGCAGATGCCCCAGGTCTCGGCGGCGCTGAAGCCGATCTTCGGGCCGATCCTGCCGCATACCCCGCTGCAGGCGGCCATCTTCTTCGGGGTCCTGGGCGGCATCGGCAGCATCTATCGCGGCCCGCTGGTGGTGATCGGCACCGGTGCCGCCGTGCTGGCGCTGGTGCTGGCCAACAAGGATCTGCCGGTGCCGCTGCTTTATTCGCTGTGGCTGGCGCCCACGGTGATGCAGGGCAGCGTCGATCCCACCAACTCGTGGACGCTTTGGACCATCGGCTACACCAAGATCTCCCATGGCGAGTTCCTGAAGACGGCACTGCCGTTCGGCTGCCTCATGGTGGCGCTGAATTCCACCATAGCCTACCTCATGCTGGCGTAGGCGCCATGGATCGCAAGGCGTATCGCATCGGTATCGACGTCGGCGGCACTTTCACCAAGGCGGTGCTGATCGACAATGCCACGCACGACGTGGTCGGCCGTTACTCCGTGCTGACCACGCACGCCGATCCGCGTGGCGTGGCCAAGGGCGTCGTCGAGGTCTTCCGCAACGTGTTGGAACGTTCGGGCGTCGATCCCAAGGACGTAATCTTTCTGGCCCACAGCACGACGCAGGCCACCAACGCGCTGCTCGAGGGCGACGTGGCGCCGGTCGGCGTGATCGGCATGGCCAGCCGCGTCGAGTCGGTGCTGGCGCGCGGTCAGAGCAACATCAAGGAAATCGAGCTGGCGCCCGGCCGCTTCCTGCGGCCGGCGCATCGGTTTCTGACGACCAACACGCTCGGCGAAGCGAGCGCCTTGGCTGCGGTGCAGGAACTGCAGGCCGAGGGTGCGCGCGTCGTGGTCGCCACCAGCGCCTTCGGCGTCGATGACCACAGCGCCGAGGAGACCATACGCAGCGCCGCCGTCGACGCCGGCGTGGCGGTAACGTGCGGCCATGAGATCTCCAAGCTCTACGGGCTCACGACGCGCACGCGCACGGCGGTGATCAACGCCAGCATCCTGCCCAAGATGATCGACACCGCCAACATGACCGAGTCGAGCGTGCGCGAGGCCGGCATCCAGGCACCGCTCATGATCATGCGCGGTGACGGCGGCGTGATGGACATCCAGGAGATGCGCCGCCGACCGGCGATGACCATGCTGTCTGGCCCCGCCGCCAGCGTTGCCGGCGCTCTGATGCACCTGCGGGTGTCGGACGGCATCTACTTCGAGGTTGGCGGTACCAGCACCAACATCGGCGTCATCCGCAACGGCCGTCCGACGGTGAAGTATGCCCGTGTCGGCGGCCACGAAACCTATGTCAGCTCGCTCGACGTGCGCGTGATCGGCATCGCCGGCGGCAGCATGGTGCGGGCCCGTGACGGCAAGCTGGCCGATGTCGGCCCGCGCAGCGCCCATATCGCCGGCCTGCCCTATGCGGCGT
>DATEIF010000748.1:0-5415 GCA_035279205.1 Vineibacter sp. | reverse complement strand
TGCTGATCAAGCATCGTGACGACGCGGCTCGCGACGGCCATGGCGATGACATCCTGGCGGAGGATCGCTCGGTGGCGTCCGGTCGCAGCATGGACGAGATCGCGGCCGGCAAGGGCAGGGGGCCAAGGCCCTTCATGCTGCCCGGCAAGCAACGCATCAAGGCAGGCGCAGTGTGGTCATCAAGCGACGATGGCGCCGCCAACGGCCACGATGTTCCTGCGCGCAGGGCACGACAGCCGGCGGCGCGCACGACCGAGCGCGCCGCCAGGAAGCTGCCGTCGGGACGCCTGCCCGCGTTCGTCGAGCCGCAGCTCTGCCAGCTCGTCGAGCGGCCCCCGGCCGGTCCGGGTTGGGGGCACGAAATCAAGCTCGACGGCTATCGCGTGCAGATCCGCGTCGAGGACGGTGACGCCGTCGTCAAGACGCGCAAGGGGCTGGACTGGTCGGCGAAGTTTCCCTCGATCGTCAAAGCGGCCGCTCGATTGCCGGACTCGATCATCGACGGCGAGGTGGTGGCGCTGGATGACAATGGCACACCGGACTTCGCCGCCCTGCAGGCCGCTCTATCCGATGGCGATACGCGCAATCTGATCTTTTTCGCTTTCGATATGTTGGCGCACGGCCCAGAGGACCTGCGGTCTCTGCCGCTGGCGGATCGCAAGGCGCGACTGAAGGCCATGATCGAGGCCCATGCCCGCAAAGCCGGTCCTGGCATCCGCTATGTCGAGCACTTCGAGACGGCCGGCGATGCGGTGTTGCGGTCGGCCTGCCGCATGTCGCTGGAGGGCATCGTCTCCAAGCGCCTGGATGCGCCCTATCGTTCGGGCCGCGGCGGCGGTTGGACCAAGGCCAAGTGTCGGGCCGGACACGAGGTGGTGATCGGCGGCTGGACCAGCGAGGGCAACCGCTTTCGGTCGCTGCTGGTCGGCACCCGCCGCGGCAAGCACCTAGTCTATATCGGCCGTGTCGGCACCGGCTACAGCGGTGCTAAGATGGCGAAGCTCAAGCCACGTCTCGAGGCGATGGCCTCGCAGGCCAACCCCTTCAGCGGCGAGATCGCGCCCCGCAAGACGGGCAACGTACACTGGTTAAAGCCGGAACTGGTGGCCGAGATCGAGTTTGCCGGCTGGACGGATGCCGGCATGGTGCGCCAGGCGGCTTTCAAGGGATTGCGCGAGGACAAGCCGGCGGCTGAGGTGAAAGCGGAAAAGCCGGCGCCGGCCGCGCGCGTCGACGTCCCGCGGCCGGCCGCGTCCGGCAAAACGGCGCGACGCCGTATATCAACGAACGCGGCTTCGGTCGTCATGGGGGTGCCGATCTCACATCCCGACAAGGCCATGTGGCCCGACGTCGATGGCACGCCGGCCACCAAGCGCGAGCTGGCGCAGTACTACGAGCAAGTCGGTGCCTGGATGATGCCGCACCTGAAGGGCAGGCCGTGCTCGGTCGTGCGGGCACCCGACGGCATCGACGGCGAGCACTTCTTCCAACGGCACGCCGGTCCCGGCACGTCGAACCTGATCACGCTGGCGCGGATATCGGGTGACCGCAAACCCTACCTGCAGATCGACCGGATCGAGGCCCTGGCGGCGATGGCGCAGGTGGCGGCGCTGGAGTTGCACCCGTGGAACAACCAGCCGGGAACGCCGCAAATCCCCGGGCGTCTGGTCTTCGATCTCGATCCGGCGCCGGATGTCGATTTCGATGCCGTCGTTGCCGCGGCGCGCGATATCCGGGAGCGAGTGGAAGCCCTGGGGCTGGTGGCATTCTGCAAGACCACTGGCGGCAAAGGGCTGCACGTCGTCACGCCCCTGGCATCATCCAAGCGCCAGGCGGTGGATTGGCGTATCGCCAAGGCCTTCGCGCGCGAGCTTTGCCAGCGCGCAGCGGCGGACAATCCGGATCTCTACACCATGGTGATGGCGAAGAAGGCGCGCGCCGGCCGCATTTTCCTCGACTATCTGCGCAACGACCAGTTTGCCACCGCCGTGGCGCCGCTGTCGCCACGTGCGCGCCCTGGCGCCACCATCTCGATGCCGCTGACCTGGAACCAGGTGCGGGCCGGCCTTGATCCCAAGCGCTATACGCTGCGCACGGCGCCGGCGCTGATCGCGCGCAGCAAGGCGTGGGCCGATTACTGTGAGGCCGAGCAGCCTTTGGCGCCGGCCATTGAACGCCTGACGGGCAAGACGTCGCGCCGCCGCCGGGCCGCATGAACGGGATGTGGCTGACGTGAAGCGCAAGGGCCTCGCGGGCCTCCCGGTCGCCCTCGACACACCGCCGATGGAAGCACGGCTTGTCCACGAACTGCCATCGGATGCCGGCTGGCAATTCGAACCCAAATGGGACGGCTTTCGGTGCCTGGCCTTTCGGGCCGGCGA
This sequence comes from Vineibacter sp., assembly GCA_035279205.1. GTDB lineage: Bacteria > Pseudomonadota > Alphaproteobacteria > Reyranellales > Reyranellaceae > Vineibacter. Next base: position 3,034 of record DATEIF010000748.1, on the reverse strand, counting down.
CGAGATCGAGCTGCGCGCCAAGTCCGGCAAGTCACTGACCCGCTACTTTCCCGAAATGGTCGAGGCGTTGCGCGCCTTGAAGAGCCAACCGTTCGTGCTGGACGGAGAACTGGCCGTGCCGGTCGGCAACACGCTGTCGTTCGACGCCTTGCAGATGCGCTTGCATCCGGCAGCGAGCCGCATCCGCAAGCTCGCTCGTGAGACGCCGGCGATTTTCATCGCCTTCGACTGCTTGATGGCAGAGGATCGGATCAGCCTGCTGGATGCAGCGCTGCAGGACCGTCGCGTGCGGTTGGAAGCGATGTCTCGGTCTTGGCGTGCCGGAACGCCGTTGCGGCTGACACCTTTTACCCGATCCCGTCATGTGGCGCAGCGCTGGCTTGATCGTGCCCGGGGCGCTCTCGACGGTGTCGTCGCCAAGCGTGTTGACGGGCCATACCAACCGGATGCGCGGGCAATGCTCAAGGTCAAAGGACTGAGGACCGCGGATTGCGTGATTGGTGGTTTCCGATACGCGGCGGGTGAGAAGTATGTGGGCTCCTTGCTGCTTGGTTTGTACGACGACGAAGGCAGGCTAAATCATGTCGGCTTTACGTCGGGGATCTCGCGCGCGGAACGACCGGCATTGACGCGCAAGTTGGAGAAGCTCAGGGCGTCACCTGGTTTCACCGGTGATGCTCCCGGTGGCCCGAGTCGATGGAGCACTGAACGCTCGACACAATGGGAACCGCTGCGACCTGTGTTGGTGGTCGAAGTGCAGTATGACCATGTCACCGGCGGCCGGTTCAGACATGGCACACGACTGGTCCGTTGGCGGCCGGACAAGGCGCCACGCCAGTGCACGTATGAGCAGATGCGACGCGAAGCACGTCCGGGATTGCTGCGCAGCCTCCTCGCAGCCGAGGCGGAGCACGCGCAGCAAGGCAAGGGCCGATGATTGTGATGCCAAGCAACCGCTGGCGCGCTTTCAGTCGGCATCTCGCGAGCGCCAATGCAGCACTGTGAAACATTTCAAGTGAAACCGTCGCGTCGTTGACGTCGCGCGGCGCGCGTATCAAATGGCGCATCCAGAGAAGCCAAGTCGGATGGATCGATAACCGCCTGTTGCCGCGCGGCCGCGCGAGTCTCGGGAACGCTCTTATCCGTATGTCTCGAACCGTGTTCCGGGCTCCGGAAGGCGCTGGCCGATCGCGCGCCCGGAAGGAGAAGCCTGCCATGTCTCTACGAACCGCGTGCGTCTGCCTGTTGCTGTTCGCCGCTGCCGGGGCCTACGGCCAGGAGCAACCGGAGTCGCGCCGCGTCACCGGCCAGCAGGGTGCCGCCGGTGCGCAGGTCCTCATCAACGAAGTGAACACAGACCAGTATCCACTGGTCCGCATCTTCGCCACCGTGCTCAAGGACGGCGCGCCCTTGCGCGGCCTCAGTGCTGCCGACTTCCGGGTGCGCGAGGATGAGGTGGACCAGGAGCCGCTCACGGTCGAACCACGGCTGCCGCCGTTGTCGGTGGTGCTGACGCTGGACACCAGCGGGTCCATGGCCAAGCGCATGCAGGCGGCCCAGGCGGCCGCTGTGCGCTTCCTCGATACGCTCGGCGGCAACGACAGCGCCCAGGTGGTGACGTTCGCACGCGACGTCAAACGGCTGACCGCCATGTCCACGGATCGCCAGGCCGTGCGTGAGGCGATCGGCAAGACCATCGCCCGCGGCGATACCGCGCTCTACGACGCGCTGTACGACTCGATCGGGCTGGTGCGCGAGCGGGCCGGCCGCAAGGCGATCGTGCTGCTGAGCGACGGCGTCGATGACGACGGCACCGGCAAGCCCTTGAGCAAGCACACGATGCAAGATGTCGTCGGCCTGGCGCGTGACGTCAACGTGCCGATCTACATCCTCGGCCTTGGCACCGAAATCGACGAGGCCGGGTTGACGGCGGTCGCCCAGGCCACCGGTGGCCTCTACTTCAAGGCACCGCAAGCCAGCGACCTGCAGGCGCTCTACCAGACCATCGGCGCCCAGCTCGCCGGGCAGTATGCCATCACTTACACGTCCAACCTGCCGGCGGACGGTTCCGAGCGTCGGGTGGTCTTGACGACGCAGGAGGTCACAGCTTCCAAGGCCTACAAGGCGGCGAGCCGACCGGGCACGGCCGCCGCCGAGAACCCACGGGCGCGCGGTGCGGAGGCGCCATGCTATGACGCTGCTGCCGTGGAGTCCGTGGACGCGAGGCTTCGGAAAATCGCCGACCGCTATGCCAAGGGCCTGATCGTCTCGACCGAGCGGGACCAGCAGCAAGGTCAGCTCGTCAGTGAGTTCGATCAGCTCATGGCCCAAGGGTCCGGCACGGCGGCCTGCCTGCTGCAGCAACTCGGGCTCGTCTATACGCTCTACAATGGCGGCTTGATCACAAGCGTGCAGCGCGATGCCAGCCGCAAGGTGCTGTACACGAAACTGCATGATGGGTGCCTGCCGCTGGCGACCGACGTGCCGCCGATCACCAAGTGCCTCAAGCTGATGCACGGTGCCTACGAGCAGGGCTTCATCGACAGCACCCAACGGGATGCCAGCCGCCAGGTCCTCTGGAAAACCCTGCACGAGCTGCTCGTGGTGCGTGCGCAGGCCGACACGGAGATCGACCAGGCGTTCAACGTGGTCAAGCAGCTCTACGAGCAAGGCCTGATCACCAGCGTGCAGCGCGACGAAACCCGGAAGGCGCTCAGCCAGAAGTGACCGGCCATGGACTTCCGCACTGGCTACGCCGACCGCAAGGGTAAAAAAAACGGCGCACGGTGGTGCGGACACACGCTGGGGGCGCGCGACTCCGTCGCGCGTCTTCGTCTGGATCGGCACATGACGCGCCACGGAGTGGCGCGCTCATAGGCGCTAACTTTGGCGCTGTTCCCGCCACCAACCTCATCCTGAGGAGGCCGCGCAGCGGCCGTCTCGAAGGATGGGCTACAGGCGGAGTCTTGGAAAACGCGTATTCGCAGCGCCTGCGTTGTTGCCACCCTTCGAGACGCGGCCCTGCGGGCCGCTC
>DATEIF010000747.1:0-5633 GCA_035279205.1 Vineibacter sp. | reverse complement strand
AGATCGAACAGAAAGACGGGCTCGATACGCATCGGTCTCTCCCAAGGTAGGGCTGCTCGCATGCCTGTCACGATGCGGTGAGGGCACCTTCAGAAACGGCGTTTCCTGTGCCACACCACAACGGTGGAATATCGCGATATTCAAGGAGGTTGCATGCTCAATCGCCGATTGCTGGTCGCGGGTGGCCTGTCCCTCGCGGTAGCGCCGGCGCTGGTCGTCCCGACCCGCGCCCAGGGGTCCCGGATCTCGGTGACCTTCGTCGGTCACGAGCTTTGAGGCGGCTGCAAGATCTGGCGTGCCCAGTCCGAACCCGGTTTCAAAGCGTCCGAAGCGTTCAAGAAGCTTGACTACTACGTGGTGCATCCCGCCAACGGCTCGCTGATCCTCAAGGAGGAGCACTGGCCGCCCGAGGCACGCTGGATCCTCACCGAATTCCTGATGAGCGACGAGGGCGCGCAGCGCGGCAACTACACGCCGCGATTCATCATCGCCCAGGACCAGAAGATCGTGCTGACCGCCACCGGCAACGGCGGCTGGAAGGACACGATCTGGCCCAAGATCCAGGAGATGACCGGGACGGGCGCGTAAGGTCCGGACGCACGATGTCATGTCCCTGGGAGCGCGGGCCTCTGGCCCGCTCATGTCAGGCGAAAGCACAGCTTTCGCCTTGATGCGGGCGGGACGCCCGCGCTCCCAGGAGGTGGCACCTGTTACGACAGCGCGCTACTGTAGGCCCCCGAAAGGGAGGCCAACCATGAGCTCCTTCTTCACCCGCCAGCTTGCCAGCTATGCCGCGGTCCATCGCGACCCGCGCAACAAGGCGACACACTTCATCGGCATCCCGGTCATCGTCTTTTCGCTGCTGCTGGTGCTGGCGCTGTGGCGCATCCCGGCCGGCAATACCGTCGTCACCGGCGCCCTGGTCGTGGGTGTGCTGGCGGTGCTGGGCTGGATCGGGCTCGACATCGGCGTCGGCCTGGCGATGGGCGTCATCATGGTGCTGTTCTGGCTGGTGGCGGAGTGGCTGGCACGCCAGCTCGGACCCACCAACACCTGGATCGCCTTTGCCGCGCTGTTCGTGGGCGGCTGGATCCTGCAGTTCCTGGGCCACCATTACGAGGGCAAGCGGCCGGCCCTGATCGACAACCTGTTCCAGGCCTTCATCGGCCCGATGTTCCTGGTCGCCGAAACCATGGTGGCGCTGGGCTGGCGCCGCGACCTGCACGACGCCATGACCTCGGGCACAGCGGCACCTCGCGGACTCGTCACGCCGAGGTGACTTGTAGAGAGCACGTTTCCCCCGCAGGTAGATCGCTGCGGGACGACCGCGAGACGGACGAGGTTTGGGGCCATGCTGATCAAGCGTAAGCGCGGCTGGGAATTGCCGGAGAGCGCCGCGACGCCGGAAGCGCTGTATACGAACCGCCGCGCCGTGCTGCGCGGCATGGGACTGGCCGCGATCGGCGGCGCCCTGCCGTTCGCCGGCGCGCTGGGCCAGGAGGCCGACCCGTCGGCCAAGCTCTACCCGGTGGCGAAAAACCCCAAATACACGCTCGACCGGCCGGTCACGGCCGAGAAGCTCGCCACCACCTACAATAATTTCTACGAGTTCGGCTCGCACAAGACGATCTGGCGCGATGCGCAGAAGCGCATGAAGCTGCGGCCCTGGATGGTGAAGATCGACGGCCTGGTCGACAAGCCGATGGAGCTGGGCTTCGACGACCTGCTGGCCAAGATGCCGCTGGAAGAGCGGCTCTACCGCCACCGGTGCGTGGAGACCTGGTCGATGGCGGTGCCCTACAGCGGCTTCCCGCTGAAGGCGCTGGTCGACCTGGCGCAGCCCAAGGCGGACGCCAAGTACCTGGTGATGCAGACCGCGTCCAACCCCTCGGTGTTCCCGGGCCAGCGCGAGTTCTACTACCCGTGGCCCTACACCGACGGACTGACCATGGCCGAGGCGGTGCACGAGCTGTCGTTCATCGCCACCGGGCTCTACGGCAAGCCGATCGTGCCGCAGAACGGCGCCCCGTTGCGCCTGGCGACGCCGTGGAAGTACGGCTTCAAGCACGTGAAGTCGATCGTGCGCTTCACCTTCAGCGACAAGCGGCCGGTGTCGTTCTGGGAGGCGCTGATCAAGGAAGAGTACGGCTTCTGGGCCAACATCAACCCGCAGGTGCCGCACCCGCGCTGGAGCCAGGCCACCGAGAAGCTGCTGGGCAGCGACGAACGCATCCCCACCCAGCTCTACAACGGCTACGGCGAATTCGTCGCCGACCTCTACAAGGACATGAAAGGCGAGAAGCTGTTCATGTAGACTTACCTCTCCCGCAAGCGGGAGAGGTCGACGGACGCGAAGCGTCCGGCGGGTGAGGGCTTCACGCACGGCACCGTGTCCTTGGCCCCTCACCTTCCCATGGCTCTGCGCGCCATGGGCCCCTTCCTCTCCCGCTTGCGGGAGAGGAAATAAAGGGGAAGGTCGTCGAACATGCCAACACGCCGTGCTGCTCTGCTGGGTACTGCCACACTCTTTGCCCTGCCAACCTTTGCCCGCGCCCAGGCGGCGTGGGCGCCCAGCAAGCCGATGCGGCTGGTGGTGCCGTTCGCCGCCGGCAGCGCCACCGACATCGTGGCGCGCGCGATCGCGGCGAAGCTGCAGGCGGCGTGGAACCAGCCGGTGATTGTCGACAACAAGCCCGGCGCCGGCGGCATGCTGGCGGCCGGTGATGTGGCGCGCGCCGCGCCCGACGGCCACACCCTGCTGGTCGCCACCAACACCACGCACGCCGCCAACCCGTGGCTGATCAAGAATCTCAGCTACGACCCGGTCAAGGATTTCGAGGCCGTCACCACCGTGGTGCTCGGGGCCAACATCGTGCTGGTGCATCCCGACCTGCCGGTGAAGTCGATCGCCGAGCTCACCGCCTATGCCAAGGCCAACCCGGGCAAGCTCAACTTCAGCGAAGGCAGCTCCTCGCAGCGCATGTCGGCCGAGCTCTACAAGCAGCTGACCGGCGTCAACATCGTGCACGTGCCCTACAAGAGCAGCCCGCCGGCGATGCAGGACCTGATCGCCGGCACCGTGCAGCTGATGTTCTCCGACCCGCAGAACGCCCTGCCGCAGATCAAGGCCGGCAAGGTGCGCGCGCTGGCGGTGACCAGCCGCGAACGCACCAAGGCAGCACCCGACCTGCCGACCATGGTCGAGGCCGGCGTACCGGGCTACGAGCTCACCTGGTGGCAGGCGATCTACGCGCCGGCCAAGACTCCGGCGCCTGTCGTCGAGGCGATCAACGCCAAGCTGCGCGAGATCGCGGCCGACGCCGCCACGCGCGACCTGATGACGGCCGGCGCCGCCGACGTCGTGCTGATGTCGCCGCAGGAATTCGCCGCCTTCACCAAGAGCGAGATCGAGCGCTGGCGCAAGACCATCCAGGCCGCCGGCATCCAGCCGGAGTAGTTTTCCCTCTCCCACAAAGTGGGGGAGGTGGCCGAAGGCCGGAGGGGGATCCCACGTAGTCTTTGTTACTGAGACCACGTCGGCTCCCCTCCGCCCCTTCGGGGCACCTCCCCAGCAAAGCTGGGGAGGAAAATATCGCCGTCTCCTCATGTCCGCCTTGCAGGAAGCTGGATCGACGCTCCGGACGCCGTGTGCCTTCATGGTTCGGATGTCGAACCACGAAGCGGAACGGAGGACGCCTTGGGCAGCAAGGTCATCGTCGAGAAGAGCGGACCGGTCACCACGGTCTGGCTGAACCGGCCCGAGAAGCGCAACGCGCTCGACAGCGAGCTGCTGCGCGAGCTTAAGGCGGCGTTCACCGCGCCGGTCGCGGCCGACGACCGGGTGATCGTCGTGCGCGGCAAGGGCAACGTGTTCTGCGCCGGGCTCGACATGTCCGAGCGCCGCGAGACCATCGGCAGCGGCGAGGCGAGCGGCATCGAGGCCATGCTGCATGCGATCGAGACCTATCCGCTGCCCGTGGTCGCCGTGGTGCAGGGCGATGCCATCGCCGGCGGCAATGAGCTGGCGCTGCATTGCGACCTGGTGATCGCCAGCGACGCGGCGCGCTTCGGCATGTCGCTGGCCCAGGTCGGGCTGGCGCCCAACTGGTTCCTGGCCAAGAAGCTGATGGAAGTGCTGGGCCCGGTGACGACGCGCGAGATGCTGCTGCTGGGCGATCCGCTGCCGGCGCCGCGCCTGCATGCGCTGGGCCTCATCGCGCGCTGCGTGCCGGCGGCCGAGCTCGACGCGGCGGCGCAGAAGATCATCGACCGGCTGGCCGCCAACGCGCCGCTGTCGCTGCGCGCCATGAAGGGCCTGACGGTGCGCCAGCTGCAGATCCGCGACGGCATCGCGCACGACGACATCGATGCGCTGGTGGGCGCGGCGATGAAAAGCCAGGACGCGCAGGAGGGCATGAAGGCGCGCCTGGAGAAACGCACCGCCGTGTTCAAGGGGCGATGAGGGTGTTTTCGGTTTTCGGACCGCGCGCGTCCACGCGCGCATCGGCGCGACCGCGCCGACACTCTTTCGCTCTCCGCTTCGCTTCGAGCGAATGCGGGCGTGGACGCCCGCGGTCCTAAAAGCAGGAACTCCCATGCAGCTGCGTCCTGACAAACCGTGGATCCCCCTGACGGCCGAGGCGGTGGCGCGGCTGCCGGGGCAGCTGGGCGTCTATCAGATCGCCGATGCCGACGGCACCATCGTGCACATCGGCTACGCCGGCGGTCGCTCGGCCTTCGGGCTGCGCAGCGCGCTGGAACAGGAGCTTGCCGCGCGGCCTGACGGCCACACGTTCCGCGTCGAGATCAACATGCAGTACATGACCCGCTACCAGGAGCTGCTGATGCTGCACCAGGCCGACACCGGCAGCCTGCCGCGCGACAACGCCGCCAACCCGCCGCCGCGGCTGGGCCGCCTGAGCCCGCGCTGAGCATCGGAGGACACCATGGATTTCGACCCCTCCGACGAACAGCAGATGCTGATCGACAACGTGCGCCGCTTCGTGCGCGAGGAGATCCTGCCGCTGGAGGCCAAGCTCGATCCCGACGCCTCGGAGCTCGATCCCAAGGACCATGCGCGCCTGGTCGAGAAGACCAAGGCGATGGGGCTGTACGGCATCGACATCCCGCCCGAGTTCGGTGGACCCGACATCGACATCGTCACCCGCACGTTGCTGGCGATCGAGATGGCGCAGCACCGCGCCGGCCTCTACGCGCCCTGCTACGGCACCTTCGGCGGCGCCGGCCTGGCGCAGCTGTTCGAGGCCAACGAGGATCAGAAGGAGCGCTACCTCTTCCCCACCCTGCGCGGCGAGAAGAAGGCGTTCTTCGGCCTCACCGAACCGTCGGGCGGCAGCGACCCGGCGCGCGCCATCCGCACCAAGGCCGAGCGCAAGGACAACGGCTGGGTGATCAACGGCAGCAAGATCTTCATCTCCGGCGCCGACCGGGCGCAGTACGGCATCGTCTTCGCGCGTACCGATGCCTCGAAGGGCCGCGGCGGCATCACCTGCTTCATCATCGACCACGACACGCCGGGCTTCCACGTGCGGCGCGTCGTGCACACGCTGCGCTCGTCGAGCTACGCCACCGAGCTGGAATTCAAGGATTGCTGGGTGTCGGACCACCAGGTG